>DATFAS010000220.1:0-5073 GCA_035254305.1 Bacillota bacterium | reverse complement strand
GTAACTAGTTTTACCTTGTTTTAATAGAAATAATGATTCTATTGACACATGTCTTCTTACCTATTAAGATAAATTTTGTGATGGAAAATTTTTCACATCAGAAATATAAAGGCAAAAAATTCTACTAAATTAAAGTGAGCTAGTGATTGGTAAATTTTTTTAGGAATAATGGGGGATTAAATTGGAGAAAGTCTCTAATATTTCAAAATTACTATTTGAAAATACTCATAGTTTAATGACGCTTATGACTCACGAGTTAGGCAAGTGTGGAATTACACTTCCACAGGCTTTTTTCTTGGAGACAATCGCGGAAAGACCAAGAACAATTGGAGAAATCAGTGAGTTAATCGACTTGTCTTACAGTACTGTATCGGGTATTGCTGATCGCTTAGAGAGACAAGGGATTATTGAGCGATATCGTGATAAAGAAGACCGTCGTGTAGTTTGGATTAGGTTTTCTGAAGGGTGTGAAGAATTAGAGAATAAATTCCCTGTCTTAGATCGAGAGTATTTCCCCAGATTTTTCAGTGAACTGTTTCAAGAAATCCCCGACGAAGATCTAGAAAAACTTCATGAATCATTAGCTCTCATTTACAATTGCCTAGAAAAAAAGCGAAAAACAATAGGATAAAGAAAGGAAGTGAACAGCGTTGAATTTGTCTCAGTTTTCTATTCGGCGTCCTGTAGCGGTATGGATGGTTATTATTGCCATGCTTATATTTGGAATGATTTCTTTACCGCGAATGGCAGTAGATCTCTATCCAGAACTTAACCTTCCAGTTGCCGTCGTGGTTACGAATGTAGAGGGAGAAAGCCCATCACAGGTTGAGAAGCTAGTGACCAAACCGATTGAGGAAGCCATAGCATCCGTTGAGAATGTAGATACAGTCTCATCCAGTTCAGTCGAAGGTGCTTCACAGGTTATTGTTAAATTTAATTGGGGCACCAATATTAACCAAGCTACGCAGGATATGCGGGATAAAGTAGATCAAGTTCGCAGTATGCTGCCAGATTCGGCAGGATCTCCACGAATTATGAAGCTTGATCCGAATAGTCAGCCGATTATTATCGTTGCACTTACTGGTGCAGAACTGAAAGAAATGAAGCAATATGCAGATGACTCGATTAAGTCTCGCATGGAACGTGTAGAAGGAGTAGCCTCTCTTACCGTGATGGGGGGGAAAGAACGGGTTGTAGAGATTCAGTTAGATCCGACTAAGCTCCAGGTGTACGGTATCACACTTGACCAAGTACGACAAGCGGTATCTGCTACGAATGTATCTGGATCTGGTGGAACAGTGGGTGAAGGAGATTCCGATCTAAACATTCGTGTCAATGGTGAATTTGAGGATATTGAAAGCTTTAGTCAAACACCGATTCCTGTTTCGGGAGGTGCGATTCAACTTAAGGATATTGCTGTTATTAATGACACCTATAAAAAGATGACGCAAATAGGCTACTTTAATGGTTCTCCAACCTTAGGATTGATGATTACCAAGGCTTCAGGAGGAAATACCGTTAAGATTGCAGACGCTGCCATCAAGGAGTTAGATGCAATCAAAAAGGATATGCCAAGCAATATGAAGTTGACAGTCGTCATGAATAACTCAACCTACATAAAAGATTCCATTAATAATGTGGCAGAACATGCGGCTCTTGGATTACTTTTTGCTGTGTTGATTCTTTACATGTTTTTAAATAGTTTTCGTTCTACCCTTATTGTTTCGATTGTAATGCCTATTTCAGTTATTGCAACCTTTACACTGATGTATTTTACCGGGCAGACCATAAACTTGATTTCTTTAAGTGGATTGATGCTAGGTTTAGGGTCACTCGTTGACTTCGCTGTTGTAATCTTGGAGAACATCTTCCGTCACCGCCAATTAGGTAAGAGTATGATGGAAGCGGCCAAAGAGGGATCTAAGCAGGTGGGTAATGCGGTTATGGCTTCTGCGTTAGCGCAGATCGTCGTGTTTTTGCCGATTATCTTCGTCAATGGATTGGCTGCTGAGTTGTTTAGTCCCTTAGCGTTAACCGTCATTTTCTCTCATATAGCAGCATTGCTCGCCTCACTCTTATTGGTGCCTATGATGAGTGCTCGAATGTTAAAGACGATTCCTAATGAAGAACTCTATCTAGCTGGTAACTATAAGGGATTTAACCCTGCTGTATGGTTTAACATTGGGTTTGAGAAGGTGGCCAAATTCTATCGAGGGGCCTTACGTTGGGCGATTAGCCATAGGAAATCAGTCTTAGCTCTTACCATTGCATTTTTTGTGGGGGCCATTGCCTTATTCCCCTTGGTTGGAATGGAGTTCATCCCAAAAATGGACCAAGGGCAGCTATCGATTAATGTCAAGCTACCTCCGGGAACCAAATTAGGAGAAACCGATAAGGTAGCTAAGCAAATTGAAGAGGTTGTCCAAAAGGCACCCGAATATAAAATGATGTATACGTCTGTTGGTGGAGGTGCTGCAGGACCTGTTGGGGGGGCAGCATCAAGCAACAAAATCGAAATGTATGTGTTCTTGGTAGATTTAAAACATCGTTCGAGGTCTAGTGATCAGGTGGTAGAACAGCTGCGTCAAGACATCAAATTCATTCCAGATGCAGAAATTGTGATAAAGGCTGCTGATTCAGGCGGTGGGCAGGGTTCACCTGTACAAATCAATCTTCTAGGAGAAGATTTGAAGGTACTTGAGGATATTAGCGCCATTCTGAAAGAAGAAGTAAAGCAGGTATCAGGAACCACGAACGTTCAAAGCTCACTTGAAGCCAAACAACAAGAATTTCAGGTGAATATCGACCAGAAAAAAGCAAAGCTATATGGCTTGACCAGTTCACAAATCTTAAGTGTGGTTCGTACCTCCTTTGATGGTCAGAAGGCGTCAACCTTCCGTTCAGGTGAAGATGAGATTGACGTCAAGGTGATGCTGCCACGGGAGTATCAGACGGATATCGGTTACTTGCAGCGTCTGCGAATAACGACGCCAAGTGGAGCAAATATTCCATTAGGCTCGGTAGCTAAATTAACCAAAAAAGAGGTACCGCAAACGATAAAACGAGAAGACCAAACTAAGGAAGTTCAAATTACGAGTGATATTTCTGGCCGTGATCTTGGATCCATTACCAAAGATATTCAGCAACGAATAAATAAGATCCATTTACCTGAAGGCTACCATGTGGAGATGGGTGGCCAAGGTAAAGACATGGCAGAATCATTTATGAAGCTTGGGCTGGCATTAATTTTGTCTATTGTACTCATCTACATGGTAATGGCGGGGCAGTTTGAGTCATTGGTTAATCCTTTTATTATCATGTTCTCCATTCCACCTACGTTCATTGGGGTAGTCGTTGGGTTACTACTTACAGGGAAATCCTTAAGTGTCATGGCCCTTATTGGCTATATCCTGCTAATCGGAATCGTAGTGAATAACGCGATTGTGCTTCTTGATTATATTAATCAACTGCGCAAAGAGGGTGTTGAACGTAATGAAGCGATCCTTATTGCGGGTCCAGTTCGACTACGTCCTATTCTAATGACGACGTTAGCTACCATCTTAGCCATCGCACCTCTAGCCTTTGGTGGAGGATCAGGTAATGAAGGTCAGGCTCCGATGGCGATTGTTGTGGCATTTGGTTTATCATTTTCCACCTTGATTACGTTAATTCTGATTCCAGTGGTATACACTTGGTTTGATGATATCGGTAAAAAATGGAGATCAAGGAGAAAACGAAAGACTTCTGTAGAATCCACGAATATCGAAGTAGACTTCTAGGTAGAAGGAGGGAGAAATAAAGATGATAAAAAAATATAAAACTTTGATCTTATTATCGGTTGTAACAATCAGCCTGTTGGGCTGTGGAAAAAAGGATGCAACAACGCAAGCAGAGACAAATGAGAGCCTGACGCCTGTGCAAATTGCAAAGGTTGTCGAAGGAGATATCGATCAAAAAGCTGGCGTTACCGGAAAGCTTCAACCAAAGAATACCGTGCTTGTCTCGCCTAAAGTGAGTGCAAGAATTGCGCAGATCAATGTAGAGCTTGGTACCCAGGTCAAAGAAGGGGACGTTCTATTTACGCTAGATTCGACGGATCTAGCCAATACATTGGCACAAGAACAAGCTGCATTAGAAATGGCTCAAGCCAATTTAAAACAAGCACAAACCAATCAAGTAAATGGGAAGGAACAAGCAGAAAATAGTGTCCTTACAGCTAAGAATACTTTGGATCAAACCAATCAGGCACTACAGGATGCTCAAACAAATGAACAGAGAGTTAAACAATTATTCACCGCAGGAGCTTCATCCACAGCTGACTTAGAGAAAGCCCAAACGAACCTGAAAAATGCGGAGACCGCTTATAAAAATGCTCAAGTTAGTTTAGACCAGTCCAATCAATCATTAAGCCACGCTAGACAGCAGGATTCCATCGAGGTGGCACAGGCTTCCGTGAAACAGGCGAGTGTCAGAGTGCAGAATGCAAAGGATCAGCTAGCGAATGCAACGGTTACTTCACCTATTTCCGGGGTCGTTTCCATGGTGAATGGGGCAGCCGGTCAAATGGCAGGGGCACAGACTACGGTTGTAACGATTGTTCAGGTAGATCCGATCCTTGTTAAGGCTTATCTATCCGAACAAGAAAGAATCGGAGTGAACGTTGGCACCAAGGCGGAGATTGAGATTTCTTCTTTAAATAAAAAGCTAGAAGCTGTGGTTTCTGCCGTCAGCCCAGTCATCGATTCACAACTAAAGGCATATCCTGTTGAAATTTCCATTTCGAATCCATCCGCTGAATTGCAGTCGGACTTAGTAGCGAATGTGAAATTTGAGAATCAGAATTCACCAACGGTGAAATCACTTGTCATTCCCTATACAGCGATCGTAGAAGAGCAAGGCAAAAAGTATGTATATCAATTGAATGATTCTGTTGTCAAGAAAGTGGAAATCACGACCGATGTAGAAACCAGTGAACAGGCAACTGTAAAATCTGGCCTTACGGTAGGTGATGAAATTGTTGTTAGGGGACAATCCCTGCTAACCGATGGGGCGAAGGTCCAGGTTCAGAAAACA
>DATFAS010000219.1:0-6511 GCA_035254305.1 Bacillota bacterium | reverse complement strand
TATTTAAAAAAAGTGGAGAGGGGCCCACCCTCTCCTAAGATAGGAGTTCTTTTTAAGTCACTTTCAAGCTGGTAGAAGTAAGAGTGTTAAACCACTCCATAAACTTGGCCTTATCCAGAATAAAGCCAAGTTAAGCAAGGTTTAACTTACACTAAATCCGTTAAAACTTGTTCAATTACATTTAAAGCTTCATTTAATTGATCATCCGTGATCACCAAAGGAGATAAGAAGCGTAATACGTTCCCATATAATCCTGCACTTAGTACGATCACACCTCGACGGTAGCATTCTTGAACAATCTTACCTGTTAATTCTTTATTTGGTTCCTTTGTTGCCTGGTCCTTCACCAGCTCCACAGCACACATTGCACCTAAGCCTCTAACTTCTCCAATGACTGAGAATTTCTCCTTCAGCTGTTCAAACCGTGAAGTAATCGTTTGGCCGATGGCTTGTGCCTTTTCTACAATGCCCTCTTCTTCCATCATTTCGATAACCTTCAACGCTGCTACACATCCTAATGGACTTCCAGCATAAGTACCACCGATCTCTCCTGGTGCTGCTGAATCCATAATCTCTGCTCTTCCTGTTACAGCACTAAGTGGTAATCCAGCTGCAATGGATTTCGACATAGTCATCAAATCAGGCACCACATCAAAATTCTCTACTGCAAACATTTTACCTGTACGTCCAAATCCGGTTTGGATTTCATCAGCAATAAATAAAATGCCGTATTTCTCACAGATTGCCTTCACACCTTGTACAAACGTCTTGGAAGGGACGATGAATCCACCTTCACCCTGTACAGGTTCCATAATGATAGCTGCTACCTCTTCAGCAGGCACCTCGGATAGGAAGAACTCCTCTAATTGATTTAATATGTTTTGATCAAGCTCCTCAGGGCTAGCTCCTAGTGGTGCACGATAATAGTACGGATAACGCATTTTATAAGTATCTGGTGCAAAAGGTCCGAAACCAAATTTATAAGGCTTCACTTTACTAGTTAAAGACATTGCTAACAAGGTACGTCCATGAAATCCACGTTCAAAGGAGATAATGGCTTTTCTACCGGTAAATTTACGAGCCAATTTCACCGCATTTTCCACTGCTTCCGCACCGCTATTCAAGAAATACGTTTTCTTCGCATGAGATCCTGGTGTGATTTGGTTTAGTTTTTCTGCTAGTGCAATATATGGCTCATACATCATGACATTAAAACCAGGGTGAATATATTTTTGAACTTGTTCAATCAATGCCTCTACGACTTTTGGAGGACAATGTCCTGTATTCAGTGTTCCAATGGCACCTGCAAGATCAATAAATGTATTACCATCTACATCGGTAAGAAGTGCTCCTTCGCCCTTTTCAGCGAAAGCAGGAACGGTATTCGATACCCCTTGAGGGACATTTGCTTTTCTTCTTTCTAGTAATTCGGATGATTTAGGTCCTGGAATTGAAGTGGTCAAGTTAATCGATTTTCCTGTAGTCATTTCCATTTTAGATATTCCCCTTTCATTTATAAGAGATAAAAAGATTTATTAAAATACAAGCTACTTCTTAAAACAAATCAATTTCATTTCGGTCATTTCTTCTACAGCGTATTTGATTCCTTCACGTCCTACTCCACTTTCTTTCACACCACCATATGGCATATGATCAACACGGAATGTAGGAATATCATTCACCATCACTCCTCCAACTTCCAAAGCCTCAGCTGCTTTAAATGCCGTTGCCACATTCGGTGTATAAATACCTGCTTGTAGTCCATACCTTGAATCATTCACATACTCAATCGCTTCTTCTACACTAGAAACTTTATTGATTAATACGATTGGGGCAAAAACTTCTTGGCAAGAGACCTTGGCTTTCGGATCCACATTCAACAGTACCGTTGGCGTTAGAATATTCCCTTCCCTTGTACCACCAGTAGCAACCGTTGCACCGGATTGTTTGGCCTCCTCAATCCACTCTAAAGATCGTTCCACATCTTTTGGACTAATTAAAGCCGAAACATCCGTGTCAAGGTTAAGTGGATTCCCCAATCTTAACGTTTTTGTTTTTGCTACAAACTTCTCAACGAATGAATCATATAACTCTTCGTTCACATAGACTCTTTGCAAGGAAATACAAACCTGACCAGCAAAAGAAAATGCTCCGATCACGGCTCTATCGATAACCGTATCAATATCGACTCCCTTATCAACAATAAGAGCAGCATTCGAACCGAGCTCTAGAGTCACCCTCTTCAATCCAGCTTTATTTCGAATTCCAATTCCTACCGCTGGACTTCCAGTAAAGGTAATCACTTTAACCCGTGAATCTTGAATCAATCGTTCTCCAACCGTACCACCACTACCCGTTACAACATTTAAAGCTCCGTTAGGCAATCCAGCCCTTTGCAGTAATTCCGCTAAATATAAGGAAGTCAAAGGTGTTTGAGTTGCTGGTTTTAATACGATAGTATTACCTGCCGCAATGGCAGGACCTACTTTATGTGCTACTAAATTCATTGGAAAATTAAATGGAGTAATCGCAGCTACCACTCCTAATGGTTCGCGAACCGTAAACGCCACTCGATCTTCCCCACCAGGTGCAGCATCCATTGGAATCGTTTCCCCATGAACCCGTCTTGCTTCTTCGGCTGCAAATTTATATGTCATGATGGTACGGGCAACCTCACCTTTTGCCGTCGTCCATGGCTTCGCCGCCTCAAGTGCAATTAGACGAACACATTCTTCTGCATTTTCTTCTAGAAGCCTAACTAAATTCTCCAGAATAGTCGCCCGTTGATGTGCAGGCATTTTGGCCATAATCGGTTTTGCTTTTTCTGCAGCCTGAATAGCTAAATCTACTTCTGATTCATCTGCAAAGGCAATTTCTGCAATTTGTTCTCCATTATATGGACTATATAGAGGGCGATATTCTTTCGCTTCTACCCATTCTCCATTAATAAATAGATATTTTCTCATCACATAACCTCACGTTTCTCTTCTAGTTTTCATAATCAAGGTGACTATCTATGCCTAAACATTACTAATCTTCTATAAAGCAACTTTCGTGCCAATCAAGATAATTTGGCTGGCGATAAAACTTATGCTTCCTATCCCCTTATAAAAGCAGCCTATTTATTCCTTAAATAGAATGATGAAAGAATGCCTTAGATCATTTATATTCATTTTTGAATAAAAAATATTCAAATTTGAATAATCGTCACTTACTAGATCAACTTATTTTTTAACTCTTCCAAACGTAGGATCACTTTTTCCCTGCCTAATAGGAGTAAGCAATGAATTAAATCCGGTCCTTCTGTTTCCCCTAATACCGTTGCACGTATAGCCACATACAAAGATCGCCCTTTTAGTCCCGTCTCTTTATGAATTTCTTTCATTAAAGTAGAGATACTCTCACCATCCCAATCATGTAGATGTTTGACTTTGGTTAGGAAAGAATCTGCGATTAGTCGGGTTTGGCTATCTTTTATTAATTCAACAGCATCATCTTTATACTCCACATTAGCT
Source organism: Bacillota bacterium (assembly GCA_035254305.1). Lineage (GTDB taxonomy): Bacteria > Bacillota > Bacilli > Aneurinibacillales > RAOX-1 > DATFAS01. The sequence goes on along the minus strand of DATFAS010000219.1, from coordinate 2,996 downwards.
TTTAATAAAGGCTCAACAAACTTTACTAAATCCCCCACATACGATATACGATCCTGATAAAGGGAAATCAGTTCCTCAATCCAGCTTCTACTAATGCTTTGATCGATTACCCCTTGCTGCCCAAGAATCGAGGTAGCTAAATCTATTATTCTATTGCTTTCCGTATGTTTCAGATAATAATTGTTCATCCAGTTCAACTTAGCCTGATCAAATATGGCACCGGATTTTTGGATTTTATCTAATGTGAATAAGTCTGTCAGTTCCTCAAGGGAGAATAATTCCCTTTCTCCTCCTGGAGACCAGCCAAGTAATGCTAGGAAGTTATTCATAGCCTCAGGAAGATAACCCATAGAACGATACTGCTCGATAAATTGAACAATCGATTCATCTCTTTTAGACAATTTCTTGCCATTCGATTTAAGGATTAAGGCTAAATGAGCAAATTGTGGCTGATCCCAACCAAACGCTTCATAAATCAAGAGTTGGCGCGGAGTATTGGAGATATGCTCCTCCCCACGGATAACATGGGAGATTTCCATCAAATGATCGTCCACTACTACTGCGAAGTTATAAGTAGGAATTCCATCTGATTTAACAATGATATAATCACCAATATCATTCGATTCAAATTTCAAAACTCCCCGGACTTGATCTTTAAACTCGATCACTTGACCTTCTGGCACAAGGAATCGAATAGTCTTCTTCCTCTTTTGCAGTTCATAGGTCTTTCTTTGTTCTGGTGTTAAAGTTCTACACTTTCCACTATATTTGTGGATCCGGTTCAATCGAAGGGATTCTTGGCGTTCTACCTCAAGCTCTTCCTCTGTGCAATAACATGGATATGCCTTTCCCTCATCGATTAGCTTCTCAACATATAGCAGATAAATGTCTAATCGTTCCATACAACGATAAGGACCATAGTCCCCACCAATATCCGGGCCTTCATCCCAATGCAACCCTAGCCACCTAATATTCTCTAAGAATCCTAAATCTGCATTTTCAACATTTCGTGATTGATCTGTATCCTCAATTCTTACGATAAATTTGCCTCCCAATTTCCTTGCTAAGAGGTAGTTAAATAAAGCGGTACGTGCACCTCCCATATGTAAATGACCCGTTGGGCTGGGTGCAAAGCGAACACGGATAGACATCACGGAGCGCCCCCTATTCGATAAATGTATTTTTTTGTTAATATAATTGCAATTCCCATGCCAACAAGTAGATTGAAAGAACAATGGCTTGGTTGGATCATCGTGTTATCAATCAAAAATGAATAATCTTCATTCATAACTGAATAATTGGATTGAATTAAATGCTGTAATAAATAGAAAAACCATCCTATGTAGGATAGTTTTTCAAGAATAAATGAACTATGGTAAGAAATGATGATGTATCGTTCGATCTCTTTCGACTTCATTTACCTAGCTAACTTCATTGATAAAAGGAAAATAGAAAAGTACCACCGCCATTTTATTCACTATTGAATAAATCTACTCATTCTCTCTCCATATTAATTTGAAACTTACTACTATAGTAAACCTTGGCATAGAAATTGCATAAAATTATCATTGAATTTTATTTTTTTATTATTAACAGTATTATGAAAGGGGAGAGTGGTTTTTGCTAATAGTTCATGCATTTTAAAAAAACTTTTTATCCTTCAGATCGTTACCATCCAACAGGAGTGTGAATGAATTTATGGCTCAACAGCACAATGCTTTACAGCAAAAACTTAAAACTCGCCATCTCACCATGATATCCATAGGCGGCGTCATTGGAGCTGGTCTATTTGTAGGAAGTGGAGCAGTAATCAATTCAACAGGGCCCGGTGCAATTCTTTCGTATGCTATTTCAGGGCTACTCGTTATTCTTGTCATGCGTATGCTTGGAGAAATGGCTGTGGTTAATCCTGATAGCGGTTCATTTGCAACCTATGCACATGAAGCAATGGGGCCATTGGCAAGCTTTACCATTGGATGGCTCTATTGGTTCTACTGGGCGATCGTAATCGCAATCGAAGCAACTGCAGGTGGAGCCATTGTACACGGGTGGATCCCAGCTATTCCGGTATGGGCTGTAAGTTTAATCTTAACCATCTTGTTAACGCTTACCAATATCTTTTCAGTTAAATCTTTCGGTGAGTTTGAATATTGGTTTGCCTTAATTAAAGTTGTAGCGATTAGTCTGTTTATGTGTCTTGGCATTGCTATTATTCTTGGACTTATCCCTGGTATTCAATCCCCTGGGCTCTCCAATTTAATCGGGCATGGAGGATTTATGCCCAAAGGCTTCTCCGCTATTTTTGTCGGTATCGTCGTTTGTATCTTCTCCTTCTTCGGTGCAGAAATTGCAGCGATTGCAGCAGGTGAAACTCCAGATCCGCAAAAGTCCATTGTCATAGCGATTAAAAGTGTACTTTGGCGCATTCTTCTATTCTATATTGGTTCCGTTTCCATTCTTGTGACATTACTCCCATGGGACGCAGCTGATTTACTGAAAAGCCCTTATGTGACCATGCTTGATATGCTAAAGATCCCAGCTGCTGCGCAAATCATGAATTTCGTTGTACTTACATCTGTCCTATCCTGTTTAAATTCAGCTCTTTATACCAATTCTCGTATGCTTTTTTCTTTAGCTCGTAAAGGGAATGCACCTCAAGCTCTTCTAAAAGTTAGCAAAAGCGGTGTACCTGTTCGTGCTGTACTAGCAAGCACCTTTTTCGCTTATGTTTGTGCCATTTTCAGTTTTACATCACCAGATAAAGTATTCCTTTTCTTAGTTAACGCCTCTGGTGCCATTGCATTGCTTGTTTATCTTGTTATTGCCATCTCACATATCATCATAAGAAAAAGACTAGAGAAGGAAAATACAAGCATAATAACACTTAAAATGTGGCTTTTCCCTGGTCTATCGTACATTACGATTGCTGCAATGGTTGGTATTCTAATTTCCATGGCCTTCATTGAATCCATGCGTTCACAAATTTACCTAACCCT
>DATFAS010000218.1:0-10320 GCA_035254305.1 Bacillota bacterium | reverse complement strand
TATAGAAGTAAAGGAAATAGGGATGCTAATAAACTCTTTCATGTGATAAGAGTATATTTATAAGATTAATAGATACACACCCTATCAAATGATCTCCTCTTTCATATTATGCAAACGGAATCAAAATGGCAAAACAAACTTTATGTAATCGTTTGGCTAAAATAGTTGGCGGGAAGGGAATGATGATAAACGGCACTTGTGTTGTTCAACGTTTGCGTACCAATCTCCGCCTTAGTATCCTTGGACGCCGTGCAAAATCACCTTTAGTCATCCCGTTCGCACTCTCCTTTGAATCGAGAGACAGCCAAGGGAGAACACTAAATATTGGAGAAACCGTGATTTTAGAACGTGAGATTAATCCGTTTGTTACTCAACTTCGCAAACGTAGAATTATCGTCACAGCCATTCACAATCACTGGTTGTTCCAAGGAAGCTGCTTTAAGTATATTCACTGGGAGAAGGTGGAGAACCCTGTTGTATTTGCACAACAGAGTACAGATGCAGCTAAAAAAGTTGGGTTTTATAAAAACGTAATGAAGGCGCGGCTTTAATTGCTGCGTCTTTAAATTTATTGTAACTGGAGGGCAACTGACTACTTTTTGAATCTATTTCAAGATTAGTTCGTATGTTATATTAAACAAATATAGAGGAGAGATCCGTATGCTCGTGAAATTAAAAGAATGGGCAAAACTGTTAAAAAGACAGGTATTTGTGCTCTATTATGCTTATAAGGATCATCGGACTCCTTGGTTTGCAAAAGTTTTTTCCGCTTGTGTTGTAGCCTATGCTTTTAGTCCAATTGATTTAATCCCTGACTTCATCCCAATTTTGGGTTACTTGGATGATGTAATTTTAGTTCCGTTGGGTGTTATGCTTGCGTTAAAAATGATGCCCGAAACCGTAATGATAGAATCAAGGATAAAAGCTGAGGATCGGATGAAACAAGGAAAACCAAAAAATTGGTTTGTTGGTACTCTAATTATTGTTCTGTGGGTGGCTATTGTAGTATGGCTATCATTCAAGGTTTATCATTATTTATAAGGTTACGTGAATCTATAGTTACATAATAAAAAAAGACCCATCACATATGGCCCAACTGTGATTCGAATTGTACTAGCCATATCTTTCATCCTTCATGGAATGCCGAAGTTGACCAATACAGCAAGGATGGCAGGTTTCTTTGGTGAAATCGCACCTCCATTTCCTTATCAATTAGTTCTTTTGATTGGGTTTCTTGACGTGGTAGGAGGTATTCAACTATTAGTCGGGTTTGGTACTCAGATTAACTCCCCATTATTGGTGGCATCTAAGCAGTGGATTCGTCTCCACCTAAACGTGGATGAGCAGTTTACACTGGAAAACTAGAATAGTAAGGTTCGTGCGAACAAGGATTCTTCATCATTCATTTTGTGCATTCCTAAATTCCACAAAAAATGGACAGCGCATTGTGGCTGTCCATTTATAATTTGGTAATTGTCTAAAATTCAAATGAGATTAAGCTTAATGTTCCCGCATCATAACTGCGATGGAGTAATTTTGCTTGTTTGTTTTCATCTCCACTGCCCATTGCAATAAAGAGTGGAACGAAATGTTCTGGTCTGGGTACAGCTAAACGGGCATTGGGTGCTAATATCTCATAATTAAAAAGAGATTCCAAATCTCTGTTCTGTATTTTATCGATTAACCAGTCATCGAATTCAACTGCCCAAGCCTCCGGGGTAGGTTGTCCCCAGTGAATCTTCCATAAGTTATGAGAAGTCCCACCGCTGCCCACCACCAAGATCCCTTCTTCACCTAATCCTCTTAATGCTTTTCCAATTTCAAATTGTTCTTTCGGTGGGAGAAAAGGATTAACCGAGATTTGCACAACAGGAATATCTGCATCGGGATATAAATGGTGAAGCATAACCCAAGAGCCGTGGTCTAAACCTCGATTTTCATCCCTATTGGTTGAAATTCCGGCTGTTTTGAACCTTTCTTCAACTATGGATGCGATAACGGTAGAACCCTTCGCAGGATACTTTACTTGATATAATTCCGGTGAAAATCCCCCAAAGTCATAAATGGTTTCATAAATATCGTCTTTAAAAGATATCGTAGTGGTTTCGTTTTCCCAGTGAGCTGTAAAAATCACGATGGCTTTTGGGTGGATCTTTTCGCCGGTTTCCCTTAGAGACAGAGTGTAGACATTTTCCTCGATGGCGAGCATTGGTGAACCATGACAAACAAAAAGAGACGGTATCATATCATTATCCTCCAAATTCATGTTAATTTATTTTATCCAACTTGAAGCCCATTTCACCTCGCATTCATCATTAGATTACTTTTTAAAAGTTACTTGACAAATATAATTATAACACGGTATTATGCTTACATAAAGTTAGTGCTAACAAAAAATTAGTTAGTAATTAAATACAATTTAAAGGGGAGAAAAGTAATGATGAATCTAGGTCTACTTATTATTCGTTTGGTTATAGGTCTAACCTTCGCGGGACATGGGACCCAAAAATTATTTGGTTGGTTTGGTGGATATGGTCCGAAAGGAACTGGCGGTTGGCTAGAATCTATTGGGATTAAACCGGGGGTACAAATGGCAATTATGGCAGGTCTGAGTGAATTAATTGGTGGTTTATTATTTGCAGTCGGTTTATTTACTCCAATCGCCGCTGCATTGATTGTTATTACTATGTTGATAGCTATCGTTAAGGTACACGGACCAAACGGATATTGGGTTACATCTAATGGATACGAATATAACCTGGCGTTGATTGCTATTGCTGTTGGTGTTGCTTTGGCTGGAGCCGGCGCGTATTCCATTGATGCTTTCCTAAATATTTAGACTAACTTATTCAAGATAATAGCGGGGGTGGTGTTTATAGCTTCAAAACAAAGGTATGAAGTAAAATTGTAAGTGGAATTTCCAAAGCAAAGTAATTTCTATGGAACCGACCTTCTGAATGGACCAGAGGTCGGTTTTATATTTTTTTTGACATGGAGTAGGATAATTCCAGGGATGTGTAGGATTTAGGTTTTGACCGAACCGATGAATAGATTTGGGTGTATTATAGAGGTTATTTGCCGTTTCTTTTACCCTTAGTCATTCATCTACTGTAGTTAGGTGATAAGAAAGGGGTAAAACAATGGGAAAACCTATTAGAAAAGTTCGTAAGATGTCTTTAAGTTCCATAAAAATAGCCAGAAAACAGACTCATGTTCATGAGTTCCTTGGAAGTACTAAGTTGGCGGAACCTGGAACCGATAGACATAATCACCGTTTTGCTGGAGTAACAAGTGAAGTTATTCCTAGAGGTAATAGTCATGTTCATAGAATCGTGGTTAACACCGATTTCTTAGACCATCACCACAGACTTATAATTATTACAGGTCCGGCGATACGTGTAGGCAATGGCAAGCATGTGCACTTCGTTAAAGGGATGACGACTGTTAACGATAATCATAGGCATAACTTTGTATTGAGTACCCTTATTCAGTCACCCCTTGTATAACCAAAAGGGATAGCGCATAACTGCTATCCCTTTTGGTATGCTTGTACATCTCCAACGATTTTATTATTTTGGTCAACAGCGACACTGGTTTTGTATGGGTTCCACCTGCCGCAAAGAGGGATTGGTCGGTATTTGATACATGTATCGTGCCAGGAGGCGCTGTGTGTTTATATGTGTGAGTAGGGGGTTAGAGGGATCAGCTTCTTTTTGTTGTGATAGGGAGGAAAAATATACCTTATTCTTGAATAATATTCTAATAGGGCAACCCAATGTATATATAAATACGCTTATTCTAAATTGGAATAAAACGGGAAAAGGGATCGAAATATTAAAATGGGAGGTTGATATCATGAAGTTTCAAGAAATTCTAGTTGAGGAGAGTGAAGATGGGATCGGTATAATTAGATTTAACCGACCTGAGAAGAGAAATGCCATAACCATTCAAATGAGACGTGAAATCTCAGCATGTTTAAGTAACTGGAAACATACCCCGCGAATTGGGGTTGTAATCTTTACAGGAGTGGGTTCTTCTTTTTCTGCTGGTTTTGATTTAACGGAATTTACAAATCCTAATATATTTGGCGATCTGTTAGATTCTTCATCTAGATATCATAGAGATATTTGGTATTTCACAAAACCAATAATATCTGCAATAAATGGGTTATCACTGGGTGGTGGTTTTGATTTAGCTACTCTTTGTGATATTAGGTTATGTTCCAAATCTGCAAGCTTTGGACATCCAGAAATCAAATTTGGTGCCCCTCCCATAATTACACCTCTAAAGTGGATTGTTGGAGAAGGGCATGCACGGAATTTATGTTTAACGGGACGTAAAATTGATTCAGAAGAAGCCTACCGGATAGGTCTAGTGAGTGAAGTAGTTGAAGACGATGAATTGTTACAGCGAGCTACTCATTTAGCTAAGACTATATTAGAAGCCCCAATAGATACTCTAGAATTTACAAAAACATATTTTATTGCTAATTCTGGAAAGGGATTCGAAGAGTCTTTTTATTTAGAACATGACAAAGCTTTTCAAGAAATTCTATTAAAGAAAGCAAAAAAGAGTTTTAATAAATTGTAGAAAAATTGAATTCTGATCTAATTTAATCGTTACGATAACTCAGTAGCCTAGGGGGACAAGCTATGATAAAATAAAATTTAGGGAGGTGATCTGAAATGAACCAAGAACAAACATTGCAACTTATTCTTGAAAAGCTAGGCTTATTGGAACAAGGACAGAAATCATTAGAACAAGGACAAAGCAATCTTAAGGAGGAACTGTTAAACGAAATAAGGATTAACAGGCAAGCGATCTTGGAATTACAAACGGAAGTACAACAAATCAAGCAATCTATGCGCTTTTATGACTACAAGCTAGTAGAACATGAAAAGCAACTTTTCAAATTGAAAAGTTAATCATCCTCCATGCCTACTTCATTTTTTTGCCAATCTATACATCTCTTTATCTATCTCCTCATATAAAGATCACTATGAAATGACCGACTCTTGTAAAGCTCCACTTTATCTTTGAAAAGGGGATATCTATTAAGAATGAATGTACAACAATAGTTTATCAAATGGTATACTAATAAAGTAATGATAAGGGAGCCATTTGACTCCCTTTTGACCCATCCTTTATATCCTTTTCTGCGTTCTCATTTCAATTAACTGATGATGTAGCAAGGTTTCGATCAACTTGACGGTTTGATAGGCTGCTAGGTAGTCGAGTGTCTCTTGATCGGAGTGCTCATGTTGGTAACCAGCCGATAGGTTCACAGAAGGGATGCCGAATGTCTGGGATAAAATCTTCGTGTCACTAGAGCCGCCTTTTGTCATCTTCCAATCGGGCATATTGGAGAGTGCCCCTGCTTTTTCAAACAGTAATCCGTATGACTTTGGACAGTAGGGAATAACGCCTGCACAGGAAGTAACGATATCTCGAGTGCCTCTTCGATCAACGACGACTGCTCCATCCACATCCGCTAGGAAGTGAGGATCTAGCTTACGGGCCCCGACTAGGCCTACCTCTTCTTCAACGGTAAAGGCGATTTTCAACGTTCCATTAAAGTTTGTTTGATGGATGTTTCGAGCAACTTCTAGGATGATGGCGATCCCAGCCCGATCATCGGCACCCAGGATCCCCTTCGTGGAAGACAATAGGGTACCTTCTTGAATGACTTGGCGATCTTCCTCTAACTCTTGATAAATATCCATATGTGCAGATAACAGTACGATCGGCCCTTCTCCACAATAAATCGTTGCACACACATTACCCGCACGATCGATAAATAGATCGTTTGCGAAAGCTCTCAATTTCCTTTTGACGACTCGCCGGATAGGCTCCTCATTTCCACTCTCTCCTAGCACGTTCAGAAGCTGCATTAAGGATTGTTTATAAAACTGCTCTGCTTGGAAACAAATGAGGGTAGTAGGATCAACGACCAGCTCATATAATCTTTCTGCAAGAAGAAGCAATGGATCACATTTTTGTTCGCATTCGAACAAAATCTTTTTGCCTTGTACACGAATAGCTACTCCTTCGGGCAGGCAGGCCTCTATTAGTTTCGTCTGTTTTTGCGTTGGAAAGTTAATAAGTGATACATAAGGTGTTCTACTTCCATGACCATCACAGGAATATAAGGTGTAAATTTCTAATTCATTCATCCAACGAATGATGCCTTTCATATGGAGATCGATATCTGCAAGTGGCAACTCTTCTACCATTGGATTTATCAGGCATTCTCCACCACGGCGATCGACCTGATAGGAGGCGGCTTTTACTGCCTCACTCCATTCAGATTGGGATACTTCATCAAGTTGATCTAGGCTTTTACCGATATTCATGAGAGCACGGTCGAGTAGTTTTCCTGCATGGCTTCGTTCGAATAGATTGTGATATTCAAGATCAGTTGCTTTAAACCCATAACGTATAAGAAGCTGTGATTCAGTGATAGTTTTCATAAAGAATCATCCCCTTTGATTTAATGGTTTTAGTATAAAGGGGACTGTGTGACACGTTGTCACACTAAAGCGAAGGAGTGGTTTTCATGGAGGAAGAGATAGAAGGAGAACGACAGGTGGTTCCGCATGAAGAGGAAAGGGTGCTGTTAGAAAAGCAAAAAGAAGCAGTTCGACGAAGAGATCATAAGGCAGCGAATAATTTCTGTAATGCCCTCGTGGCTCTGTATGTGTATTATGGAGAATCGTTTAAAATGTCCGAGCAACCAGACCCAACTGCGGCTAAGTATTGTTTAAAGAAGGCTCTTAAGTTGAACAAGGATCATCCCGTTGCCAATTACCGCTATGCTCATCTACTCTATTCACACAGAGATTATGCTCAAGCAGGTTTCCATTTCAAAAAGGCGCTTGACGGCAACCACAGGGAGGGCTTGAATGATACCCAAGCCTTAATTGCACAAATCTTCACCGTCAATTGTGGTATTTTAATGGCTAAAGAGGCTCTTAGGGAAATCGATTTTTTGCAAAATAACCTGCATGCGGTCTTTGATGGAAAGCTTAAGGCGAAGTATATTGAACGACTGCTTGTCGATAGTGAAGAAATGGTGGCCCAGCATTTGTATGTGAAGATTACACCATCTGGGGAACAGGAGCATATCTCTGAGGATCGATTTACGGCAGAGCAATCCATTAATGGGAATGCGGGTGTTTGTCTATGCGTGACTCCCACGGAACGAGTAATCATCTATCGGGGAGTTCCTAAGACGCTATCACAAACCGAGTTTTATGTGACACACACCGTATTGATGTCAGAGGTGTGGATTCAAGTCAAAGAGATCTATGATGCGCTTTCTAATGGCCCATTGGAAGAGACGATCACCCCAGCGGCCGTTCGCCAAAGCTTGCGGCGTTTAAGCAGAGAAATTTCTTTCTGGGACAGTATCGTTGAATCGAAAACCCGTGGAAGTTATTCAGTACGTAAGAGAAGATCAGGGGTGGAGTATAAGCTGTTGTGTCACAGCAGCGTGGTATGGCTTTGAAACAGAAGAATGACGCTTGCTCAATTAAGAAGATGACAAATCTTTTTTTAAACTAACTAAACGATCTTTTATTATGGGAAAGAGTGTATCTACTCACTTTGGCACCATCAGTCATAGCTAGAAAATGCTTCTTAGATCGGCAGGGGGAATCCAAATGGCTCAATTATTTCCGAAAATGGGCGAAATTAAAGAATTGAAGGTTCAGCTAACACCAGGAGAGTATCAGCTTCTTTATTTTTTAAATGACGAATTGGATTCTAGTTATGAGATCTATTTTCAACCCTTTATTAATGGTGATCATCCAGATATTGTAGTGATGAGGAAAGGATCTGGAATTTGGATCATCGAGGTGAAGGATTGGGACCTTAGTGCTTATAAAGTAGTAGGGGAATGGCTATGGGAATTGAGGAACCAAAATGGTAAAGTCAAGTCGCCTGTTAGTCAAGCTCTACAATATAAAAATAATTTATTTAGTTGGCATATTGAAGGATTACTAGAGAAGAAGATCGAAGCCCCGAATTCATTTTCCATGATCCATTATTCGGTTTATTTCCATTGTGCTATAGAGAATGAAGCTAGGCAGTTCGTCAAAAGAGAGAGTCGTCGGGATGAAGGGTATTTTGACATTTGGGGGAGGGATTCTCTAACTAAGGAGAAGCTTCAGCAATTATTGACCCACCGTTGGTTAAATCGGACCTCCTACTATTTCACGGAAGAGCTTTATCATAAGTTTGTTCGTTGTCTGAAACCATCCGAGCATGTCATGGAGATTGGCAAGGAAGTCTCTCGTTCTGGCCAAACGTGCGGTAAATGCACATAAAAGAACGAAGGATACTGTGTTAATCCTGACCTTCAACATTTCTCTTAAAAATTACATCCATGACCAGATCAGTGATGTAAGGGAGCAATTCCAGTGGAGGTATGTGTTTGTATCTACATGGAGAGAACTTTATAATCCATTTTATTCAGCCCCATTTTTATCCTCATTTTGATAAGTTCACTTTTAACCATGATGTATCTGAAACACAAACTAATGCTCGATCTTAAAGAAGTTGAATATTATTCTGATAATATAGTTACCTTTTATCTTGAGGATTACCTATCCTTTTTTCTGAAATTGAATATTGATTGGGAGTGTCCCATGTATGAAATATATCAGGCAATACATAGGGAGTACCTGATGATCTGGAGGAAAAAGAACGAAGAGATTTTGAGGAAATTAAACCTACGCTACATTGGATTCATAGAAGGGTTGATTTGTATCGGTCGCATTGGTTATATAATGAAGACAATATTTCCACATATTTAACAGATAGAGGGGTTGAATTTGCACAATCTGAAGGAACTAAAATCATACTTTCCTTATGTCGTGTGGTTAAGCAGGAATTCCGATTAAAAAATGATCATATCTATCGTTTTATCGTAAATTTCACACACAGAGTATGGGAGGTGGAAAGATCACAGGAATACTAGATTAATAGGGTATTATATTCCTATTGATGTCAGTTATTCCATAAAACTAGTTTGGATCAAATTACACGATTACCTATACCACGAGTACTCTTTTATCCATACGCTATTAATGAGTGTAAAAAGGAGGCGAGTGGGTTTGGCAAGGCTTTATGAGGAATCGAAAGCAGTGTTGTTTGAAAAAGCAAAGGCAGTAAAAAATCCTTCAGAATTTTCCTTTGTAGTTATGGGGGATAGCTGGGCAGGAGATGGAGAAACCTCGAATGCAATTTTAACGGAGGCGTTTCGAGAAGCGCGAAAACATCATCCATTGTTTATTTTGCATAGTGGGGATTCTGTCTTTACAGGTACAGTAGAACAATTTCAGACAGGGAGAGACTACAAAACAGCGTCACCTGTAGAGAAAGTACACCATGTCAAAAGTTTTCGTCAATTGGTTGATCAATATTTGTTAAGACCTGATCCAAACAAAGTGGGGAAAGAAAAAATACCGATATTTGTTGTTCCAGGAAACCATGAGGAAAATGGGTTTAATGGTCCTTTTGATAACTTTGTGAAGTTAATCGGACCGACAAATTTTATGTTAAATATACCAAGGTTAAAGCTCTCTTTAATTGGAATGAAAAACGTTTTTCGAACGCAACAAAACGGGATGGTCACAACTAAATATGGTTTTACAAAAGGAGAACTGGAGCTATTACGCAAATACTTGCGTCAAAGGCAAAAATATACCTTCCTAGGCATGCATACACCGCCACATGCAGGGAAATGGTCAAATCCCAATTATTTTACCGAAGCGGAATCTACGTTCAAAATTGGTCTTCAGTCATTTCTAAATACAATCAAGGGGAAGGTATCTAAAGTATTCGTTGGTCACGTACATGCATATGATCGAGCCATTATTCAAGATATTGAATATATTCTTTCCGGAGGAACAGGAGCTCCTTTGGTGAAGCTTGGTTTCTTGAGTTCTAAATCGAAAGTAGCCAAGGAGGCATTTCATATCGTTGTAATCACTGTTAAAGATGGGAAAATCAGTCAACGTTTTATCCCCATAGGTTGGACGGCTTAAAAGCGAAAGTGAAATAGAATCCAAGAATGATAAGGCGGCAATAAGTTCAAACAGATAAAGGTACTCATTACTACTTAGATGTCCCTAAAAAATAAGGTATAATCGGATGTAATTGTTGCATCCGAAATTTTTTACATCAAATTTTAACCGAGCCTTTTAATATCATGGATTTGATTAGTCCGATAACATTAAGGAGTTTATCAATGCCGAACGTGAAAGAAAGTACAATAACATTATTCACTTTATTGAATGCATGTACCAAGGATGAGCT
>DATFAS010000217.1:0-35852 GCA_035254305.1 Bacillota bacterium | reverse complement strand
GACTCAATAGAAAAAGGGCACAGCTTCTATTTCTGCACCCTTAGCTCACTAACCAATGTTTAGTCCCTTTTATAACGTAAAACAGGCTTTCTAGCAGCTGTCACTTCATCAAGTCGAGAAACGATTGTGTGATGGGGAGCTTCCTGGACAATGGAAGGATTCTCTTCTGCTTCATGAGCAATTTGAATCATCACATCAATAAATTCGTCTAACGTTTCCTTTGCTTCCGTTTCCGTTGGTTCGATCATCATACATTCTTCCACAATTAATGGGAAGTAAATGGTTGGTGGATGATAGCCGAAATCAAGCAATCGTTTCGCAATATCAAGTGTACGAACCCCTTGTTTCTTCTGACGTCTACCTGATAGAACAAACTCATGCTTACACACACGATCATAGGGGAGATCATAGTACGGCGCAAGCTTACGCATCATGTAGTTTGCATTAAGTACAGCCTCTTGGGAGACACGCAGCAATCCGGCAGGACCATTCGAACGAATATAGACATGTGCCCGTAGGTTAATGCCGAAGTTCCCATAATAGGCTTTCACACGTCCAATAGACATTGGGTTATCATCCTCGAATCGGTAGATATCTCCATCTTTAATCACCATAGGCTTCGGTAAGAAGGGAGTAAGCTCTTTCTTACAACCAACAGGGCCCGATCCAGGGCCTCCGCCGCCGTGAGGGCCAGTGAATGTTTTGTGAAGGTTCAGGTGAACCACATCAAAGCCCATATCCCCAGGTCTGGCAATACCAAGAATAGCATTCGCATTGGCTCCATCATAATAGAGCATTCCACCCGCCTCATGGACAATCCGGGCAATCTCTACAATGTTTTCTTCAAACAACCCAAGTGTATTCGGATTCGTCATCATGAAGGCTGCGGTATCCGGTCCTACAACCTTACGAAGCTCTTCTAAGTTCACCCCTCCGTTATCATAAGACGGAATCGTGATCGTATCAAATCCAGCAACCGAAGCACTTGCAGGGTTTGTTCCGTGTGCTGAGTCAGGCACAATAACCTTTGTTCTATTTTCTCCACGACTCTCATGATAGGCACGAATCATCATCAGTGCAGTCCATTCTCCCTGCGCCCCTGCTGCTGGCTGTAGGGTCACTCGATCCATTCCAGTAATCTCTGCTAATTCTGTTTGTAGATCATAAACAATCTGGAGAGCACCTTGAATGGTATCTTCCGCTTGGTAAGGATGAATCTTGGAGAAGCCAGGATATCTTACAATATCCTCATTAATCTTTGGATTATACTTCATCGTACAAGACCCCAATGGATAGAAACCAGAATCCACCCCATGATTACGTGTCGATAACTCCGTGTAGTGACGCATTAATTGAAGCTCAGACACTTCGGGAAGCTCTGCAGGAACTTCACGAATGTAAACGGATGGAATGATAGAAGTTAATTCTACTTCAGGAACATCACAATCTGATAAGCTATAGGCCACACGTCCAGATCGGCTCATTTCGAAGATGAGTGCCTTATCATCGGTTTTAACCACGACGAATCCCCTCCAATCCTTTAACTAGTGCATCGATTTCTGCCTTCGTCCGAAGCTCGGTTACAGCAAGTAACATATGTCCAGCTAATTCTGGATACTCACGCCCTAAATCATATCCGCCAACAATATGATTTTTAAGTAATTCTCGATTAATCTCTCCGACACTTCTAGGAACTTTTACGACAAATTCATTAAAAGTAGGCGCTGAATACACTACTTCATACCCGTCTAGCTTACTAATTTCATTCTTAGCATATTGTGTTTTCTGCACGTTTTGAGTAGCCATCTCCTGCACCCCTCTCTTACCAAGAGCAGACATGGCCACTGCAGCTGCTAATGCATTCAATGCTTGGTTAGAACAAATATTCGAGGTTGCCTTTTCTCTACGAATATGCTGCTCACGTGCTTGCAAGGTTAGAACAAAACCACGTTTCCCGTCGTGATCCTTGGTTTGGCCGACAATTCTCCCTGGGATTTTACGCATATGCTTCTCTCGAACGGCAAAATATCCACAGGTTGGTCCCCCAAGCTGCATAGGAATCCCGAATGGTTGGGCGTCGCCCACCACAATATCTGCTCCGAATGCTCCCGGTGGCTGAAGAATACCTAGGGCCAATGGATTAGAGGAAACAACAAACAATGCCTTTTTACTATGTGCAATCTTCTCAATAGCAGCTAAATCTTCTATCGAGCCAAGAAAATTAGGATATTGAACAATCACCGCTGCAACATCATCATCCATGGCTTGCGCGAGATCTGCCAAGTCCGTCACTCCTGATTGAACAGCAATCTCTTGAATCCCATAGCCTTGCCCTCTGCCATTTACTTTCAGAATTGATCTTGCCTCAGGATGAACGGCTCTAGATACAAGTACCTTCTTTCCTTTTGCACCACCTACTGCGAGATTGGCTGCTTCAGCTAAAGCAGTAGGCCCATCGTACATAGAAGAATTAGCCACCTCCATTCCCGTAAGCTCACAAATCATCGTTTGAAATTCAAAAATAGCTTGCAGCTCTCCTTGACTGATTTCAGGTTGATAAGGAGTATAAGCGGTATAGAATTCAGACCTAGAAATGACATGATTGACCGTGCTCGGAATGTAATGATCATAAATACCTGCACCAAGGAAGAATGCGTATTCATTACTATTCACGTTCTTTGAAGCCAATTTAGAGAAGTGTTTCACCACTTCTGGCTCTGATAGGGCTTCTGGAATTTGTAGTTCACCTTTATAACGAACTGATTCAGGAACATCTACAAACAAATCATCCACATTCTCAATTCCAAGGAACGAAAGCATTTCCAACTGATCTTCCTGCGTCATAGGAAGGTAACGATACTTCACCTAAGACTCCCCCTTCAACCATTCTAAATATTGTTCCGCTGTAAGTAATGTTTCCCATTGTTTTGGCTGCTGCATTCTAATTTCAATCAACCATTCCTTATCCCTTAAAGCTCGCTGATCCAGTGTATTAGCTAATCGATCATTTATTCGTAGAATCTCACCATCGATGGGGGAATAAAGATCTGATACAGTTTTCGCCGATTCGATTACCCCGATGGATTGACCCTCCTTCACTTGATCACCTGTTCTTGGTAACTCCAGTGCAACAATCTCTCCTAATGCTTCAAGTGCGAATTCTGCAAATCCAATAAGGACAGTACTTTCAAGTCTTTGAACCCAAATATGTTCCCTAGAATAACGAATTTCATATAATTTTTCATCCATATTTTCACTTATGCTCGCTTATAGAATGGTGTCTTTACTACCACAGCCCTTAAGCGCTTCCCTCGGATTTCAACAGCTACTTCTGTTCCCACAACTGCATACTCGGCCTTCAACAAGGCTAACCCTACATTTCTCTTCAAGGTTGGAGATTGTGTCCCTGTTGTGACTTCACCAATCTGCTCCTCTTGAACAAACACCGGATAATGAGACCGTGGAATTCCACGATCCACCATTTCGATACCAACCATCTTACGTGCAAGGCCTTTGGACTTCTGCTCTACTAATGCTGCTTTACCAATAAAATCGATTGGTTTATCTAATTTAACGGCAAATCCAACCCCCGCTTCTAGAGGAGATATATCCTTCCTTAATTCCTGACCATAAAGCGGAAGCCTCGCCTCGAAGCGCAGCGTATCTCGCGCCCCTAATCCACAAGGAAGAACCCCACTTGGTTTGCCAGCTTCAAGAATGGTATCCCATAAGTGAATGGCATTCTCTGGTTTACAATAAATCTCGAAGCCGTCTTCCCCGGTGTATCCTGATCGAGAAAGTAGTACCTTACACCCTGCCACGTTCACTTCGGGGAGGAATCGGAAGGAACCAAGTGTGGATAGATCAACATCTGTTATGGTTTGTAGTACTTTCTCGGAGAGAGGTCCCTGAAGCGCTATCTGGGCAACTTCATTTGAACGATTATTCACCACAACATTTCCTTCTATATGCTGCTTCAACCATTCCACATCTTTATCAATATTTGCTGCATTTATGACTAATAGATAATGATCCTCTGCCTTCTTATAGACAAGTAGATCATCCACAGTTCCTCCATCCGGGTAGCAGAGAATCGAATATTGAGCCTGCCCTACTACAAGTCTAGAGGCATCATTGGTCGTCATTTTCTGTACATAAGCTAGCGCATCCGGTCCGATCACATCTACTTCACCCATATGGGAAACATCAAATAACCCTGCTTTTGTTCGAACGGCTTCATGCTCCTCTAAGATACTTGAGAATTGGACCGGTAGATCCCATCCGCCAAAATCAATCGTCTTCGCCCCATATTTCTGATATACAGGGTATAAAGGTGTTCTTTTCCTTTCACTCATTGCCTCCACCTCCATAATAGATAACTTTATTATTTTCGCTTCATCCAACTTGTAACCACGCCAAAACAGAAGGTTTTTTGCATGCAAAAAAGGACAGACGTAGGCTGTTTGAAAACCTACTACTCTGTCCTCGGTACCTGAGAGATTGTGATCCCCTTGGGTGGCCATTAGGCGCTCTCCAGAGTCGCGTCAAATAGAAGTACTTTTGCCTGAGAGATTCATCTCATCACTTTGGACTTGCTCCTTCGGCGCTGTTTACACAGTCTCTCCCTCTACCATCATTCGCTGGACTATTTAATTATGTTCAACAGATAGATCGTATGAAATTACTTCTTTTGTAGAATCCTATGTTATAAACTCATTTTCATCCTATCATAAATTCCCCTAAATGGAAATAATGTAACAATGAATTTCGTGGGTATACTTTCTCATCTATGAAAGAAAGGAAGAAACCTTTCATGAATATTCCAGTGAATTTTGAACGGGACTGGATACCTGAGTTAAAGAAACGAATAAAAGAGGATGGGCCCTGGCATAAGTGGGAGCTCTTCCAGCTTGCCTACGAGGCAGAGCTTACAACGATTGTGTCAGATTTCAATGAACTCCAATGCCTAAAGCATCTTCCGGATCTTGATCCCTTTCCCCATCAGTTAGAAACAGCGCAAAAGGTACTCACAGAGATGCACGGTCGAGCCATTCTAGCTGATGAGGTTGGACTGGGTAAAACAATTGAAGCCGGTTTGATTATTAAAGAATACCTCATTCGTGGTCTAGCAAAGAAAATATTAATCCTTGTCCCTGCTTCTCTTGTCATGCAATGGACGAGAGAGCTTAACCAAAAGTTTGGAATCCCTGCGGTTGCCCAGAAAAAAGAATACATGTGGAAACAGTATGATATTCTCATCGCATCCATCGATACAGCCAAGCGAGACCCACATCGCAGCCATGTTCTAGATCAGGATTTCGATATGCTTATTATCGACGAGGCTCATAAATTAAAAAATAAAAATACAAGGAACTATCAGTTCATTAAAGAAATCAAGAAGAAATATTGTTTACTCCTTACAGCTACACCTATTCAGAATGATTTAGATGAGCTTTATAACTTAATCACACTACTAAAACCCGGTTACCTTGGACAAACCTCCGATTTCCAGAAAAACTATGTAGAGAGTAAACGACAAGCACGGAACCATGAAGTGCTACAAGAAGAATTGAAGGAAATCATGATCCGTAATACACGAGCAGAGGGTGGCATCTCTTTTACAAAGCGGTTCGTAGAAACCGTTCCAGTCGCCCTCTCTCCAGAAGAATGGGGTTTATATGATGGGGTTACTCGATTTGTTCGTGAGCAATATCAGAACTCTATCTTCAAAAATCCCCTTGCACTCATTACTTTACAACGAGAGGTCTGCAGCAGCCGTTTCGCAGCCTTCGATACATTGTTAAACATGCACAACCGAATGCCAGAAGACTCTCCCGCAAGGCTAAGAATTGTTGAACTTGCCGAACTCATTCGTTCTATTAAGAAGAATGCTAAAGCAGAGAAAACACTCGAACTCATTCAATCATTCAATGATAAGGCAATCATTTTTACTGAATATCGGAAAACACAGGAATACCTACATCATTATTTAGGTGAACACGGAATTACTTCCGTTCTCTTTCGTGGTGGGTTTAAACGCAACAAGAAAGATTGGATGACAGAACTATTTCAAAATCGAGCACAGGTTCTCATTGCTACAGAAGCTGGGGGGGAAGGAATTAACCTTCAATTCTGCAATCGTATTATTAATTTCGATTTACCCTGGAATCCAATGCGTGTTGAGCAACGCATTGGCCGTGTTCATCGCTTAGGACAGACAAGGGATGTGCATATTTATAACCTGTCAACCCAGAATACAATTGAAGAACATATTCTAAATCTGTTATATGAGAAGATTAATATGTTTGAAATGGTCATTGGTGAACTTGACGATATTATCGAAGGTATAAAGCTGAGTAAATCAATTGAAGAAAACCTCATGGATATTGTCTTAGAATCCGATAGCACCAGAGAAATGCAGATTAAGATTGATAATATCGGAGAAGTACTAAAGATGCAGATCAATGAATCCAAAACAACTGAAGGACTGAATGTATGATGAACCAAACAGAGATTCGAAGATTTGTAGAAGGATATTTTCAAGCTTTCGAAAGCACTTTTATAGAAGAACATCCTGCTTACTTTTCAGTTGAACTTCCTATTGAGGTGGACAAGGATTTAGGCAACCGTCCTTTTTATTGGACATATGTGGAGAAAATTGGTTTAGAACCGACTCCCTTGAAGCTGACCTTTATTTTTGATCATGAACAAGTGCCGAGTGATGTACGAGGTGATTATCTCAAATTTGGTTCAAGACGTCTGCATCAAATCTTCGACTCCGCAAAAAAACATGGGAGATTTATCCGTTTATACGAAGCGCAATTAGAGTCACCAGGTTTGGGATCTCGTTCATCCTTCCCACTTGTTCCTTGGCTCTGCACTAATTACAGAGTGGAATTTATCTGTGACCAAAAAAGGGACCTCTTATTACCATTAGGGATTAATTTATTGACAGGAAGTATTTCCTCTAACTTCTACCAGAAAATCGGCTCCCTTACACTTACGCCTAAGCTTCCAGACTACTCATTTACGATGCAGCCCATATTTGGTGTTGAATCGGCCATTAGTAGAGTGGAGGGTTTCATACAGGATTTATTAAGTAAAGAAGACACAGTTTGGGCTATACAGGCACAGGAAAGATTAAAAGAAGAAAAGGAACTTGTCGAATCCTTTTTTGGTGAAGAAGTCCTTCGGCAAGAGTCGACGGATGAAGACGAAATCGAACGAATGCAGAAAAGAAAAAGCCTTCTATTGGAAAAAGAGACACGATTACAGGAATTAGATTGGCAATTCGATCCAAGAATCGACGTTTCTATTGTTAATGCTGGATTGTTTTTCTTACGAACTCCCGTCACAGATTAGAACATTCTGTCAAAAGAAATCACATCCTTAGAGAAAAAAGATTAAAGGCCATGACATGAATTAACAAATATTGTAATATCCATCCTGTATAGTGATATCAAAGGCCGATCCTAAACAGGAGGATAAACTTTAATGAAATACTGGCTGATTTCCGTTACATTAATCGCTGTCCTAGTTTTCCCATTCACTGGACAAGCCCTAACCAATCAAGAACCGTTACACAATCAAATAAACCAGTGGATACAAGAATTAAGTAAGCAAGACCAGCGATTCACACCATTAACCCGTGCAACCTATGATGAACAGGAACTAAAGCCCTCAAAACAATGGTTAATAACCTTTCAAACCGAAGGAATTGTACAAGGCTATATGGTTGTTCAACAATACGAAGAAAAAGACTATACTCTTCTAGAATATGGGCTTGGTCAAACTCCACTTTTTGATCGATCGGTTGTATCCAATTTCCTCTCCAATGAGGAAGAACCCATTTTGCGTTATTATGCTGGATTAGAATCAGTGTGGGCCACAGAAAAGGGAGTTTATGATGCAAAATCAGGAGAAAAGTATTCTTCCCAAGCAGCAGGACACGAGCATGAAGGAATCATGACTTCGGTAGGTAAAGATGTAGGACTAGAATCAGCTTTTCATAAAACGGCAGGGAATTGCCTATGTTGGATTAAACCAGATGCACGCATTGATTCCCAAGCTGAGTTCATGAAAGAAATTAAAAAGAAGGAGATTAACCTGATTGCGGATTTATTTGACTCAACAGTGAAGGCTCCATACACCGTTATGGGATATCATCAATGGAAGAATGAGTTATTTCTTGAGATAGAGGATTACGGAAGTCGATTTATCCCTTATTCCTATGCTACAACGATTGGAAAACTAACCGAATAAAAAGGAGGGATCCCCTCCTTTTTTTAATGAATACTATGTTGAATATCTCGCAGTACCTCTTGTGGAGTTTTACCTTCAGCATTGATCACAGGTACCCCTGTCGTTGCCTCCGCCATCCCCATTACGTTTTGATCCATTCCAGAAATGACAAAAGCATCAGCACGACTGGCTGCATTTGTACTGATTCCAACCACTTCCATACCATTAGATTTTAGAAAAGACTCAATATGATGCAAAGACTGCTCAATCGCGATGATAGCCATAAGTTGTACCTCCATACAAAGTGTTAACTCATTCTTTAGTTTTTCTCACTTTGTTAGAAAAAATCCGTAATGACATGGGAATCATCCCAAACATTCGAGAAGACCATTGTTCCTTTTGCTTTCTTTTTCTTTCATTCTTAGGTGTATCAATATATCTTACAAACTCTTGAGTTAAGTATTTTACAATATCATTTGAGAAGGACATAAGCTCACCCCATCCTTTTCCTTTCTTCCAAGAGAAAGTGCACACTTATTTATTTTCCCCAAATAACATTAATTCAAACCTGTTAAAGCGGCAACAGGAGCATTTAGTGAAAATTAGTCATTTATTTCGAATCTGCTAATATACATTTTGGGAAACGTGATGAATCTAGGAGGTATTTCCATGGCATTAAAACCTATCTTGTTGAAACAGGGGGATACCATAGGCATAGTAACACTGGGAAGTCCCTTAGATGCTAGTATCATTAATGCGCGAATTGACTATTTGAGAGGTTTGGGTTTTAATGTGATTTTAGGTGATTATGTTTACGCAAATAATGGATTCCTTGCAGGAACAGACCAACAACGAGCTAGTGATTTGATGAATATGTTTCAAAACAAAAATGTAAAAATGATCCTTCCTACCCGTGGAGGAGTAGGTGTCAGTGCTATTTTTCCCTATCTTAATCGGGAGATCATCCGTAGAAACCCTAAAATTGTTAGCGGATATAGTGATGTGACTGCCTTACTTAACCTACTTTATCAATTCGGTGGAATGATTGCCTTCCAAAGCTTACTACTCATTGATTTTAAACCAGAAACTCCACCCTATAATTTTAATCAATTCTTTACTACTACCTCTGTGGTCAGTTCCCAACGGTTAATTGCAAATCCCCCCGGGATTCCCCAAATTAGTCGAGTTCCAGGAAATGTGACAGGCCCTCTTGTGGGAGGAAATTTAACTTCCTTTGTTAGCAGTCTTGGGACTCCCTACGAAATTGATACTAGAGGGAAAATCCTCCTTATTGAAGAAACACATGAAGCCATTAATTCCGTTTACCGAAATCTAAATCAATTAAAGCAGGCAGGAAAATTCCGGGATTGCATTGGAATTGTAATGGGAGAATGTACAGGTTGCGATCCGGCCTATGGAAAAACCTACGATGACCTCATCAATGAATTTGTTGTTCCCATCGGAAAACCCTTATTAACGAATATAACAACAGCACATGGGTACTATAAAGCCGCTATGCCTATTGGTGCTAGAGTAAATTTAAACACTTTCGCAGGAACGCTGACTGTCCTAGAACCAACGGTTAGTTATCCTTAAGCTAACGAAATAGGTTATTGTTGTACAACCTTATGCCAATGAATAAACTGTTTCTTTGAAAGGCTATAATCAGCTTGTATCCCATCCTTGCTATTTTCTATGAAACCAAAAGATTGAATGGAAATTGTTTCAGGATCCACAGATTCGATATAAACTCTTGCTTGACCCGAGGGGAGATCGTAGGTTGCAGTAAAAGAGGTGGAATCTTCTTTCCAATCCTGCAATCCCATCCAAACCCCTGCCTCTGCATTCATTTGTGCTTGTAAATAGTTTTCTTCATCATGAAGTGCATGTTCAGTATTGAGAAAAAAAGGGAGGGATCCCACAACTAATCCCATCATAAGTAAACAGAACATTAGGATAGGAAGGCTAACGAACCCTTGCACTTGGTTCTTCCCTATCATACTTCCACCTCACCCATAAGATGTTGAGGAAAGAAGGTCTCTACTACCCAAGATTGATTTCCCTTTTTCAAGGTAAGCTGCAATAAGACGCCCTCATCATTAGCGGTGAAATTCAATTTTTCCACATCATAGCAAACTGTAATATATCCATCATTATTAATTTTTCGAACGATGGTCTGCCCTGCCAACTTATAACTATAGCGATCGCCTCCGTGGGAGAAGAAAAGCTGATTGCTTGTTGTTACATAATGACTTGAGCAGCTTATTTCATCCTCCAAGTAATGAATAAATGCGGCTGCTTCTTGCTGTAACATTTGCAAATTTTCCCCATTCTCCGTCTGTTTCTTCATAGAAATGTAACCCTGTAACAAGAGAAGAAGAAGAGATGTAATGAGACTGATACCAACCAAAAATTCAATTAGGGTAAACCC
The DNA here is from genome assembly GCA_035254305.1 of Bacillota bacterium. GTDB lineage: Bacteria > Bacillota > Bacilli > Aneurinibacillales > RAOX-1 > DATFAS01. Next base: position 25,180 of record DATFAS010000217.1, on the reverse strand, counting down.
GGCCTGTAACCGAAAAGAGTTATTTGTTTTAATTGATGTCCCTCCTGCCAGGAAATTTGTATTTTATTAACTCTCAGTCCATGCGAAAATGCAGTTTCTGAGCTTTCGATCTTCATATCCGGATCTAGTTGTTCTACTACCGGGTGCCCCACTTCCCAATGACTCAAAATATTCCTTCCATACCAAAGAGCCTTCCATGCCAACGTAGTCTGTAGGACCTTCTTCTGACTAATCTGATGAATAGAAATACTCGTCCCAATTATTAATAGGCATCCCATACAAATAACCATTAACACCCCCAAATAAATACTTCCTCTATGGTCCACAGCTCAATCGAAACCTCCCACTAGATAATTGGATGATAAAATCACAGGTTTTTCCTTGCGAATCCTTAATACGAATCGTTCCTCCCTGTAATACTTGTCCACTCTCAATAAACGTAACACGATTACTAGGAAAATTATTACTAATTTTATATCCTGTTGGGATCGTTCCTGTTTTACGAAAATTGTTAAAAGGGGAACTGATGAGATATTGATTCTGATTAGGAGGCAAATATAAATAGTAAATCGTCTGCTCTGTTTTAGATAATTCAGTGATATACATAAGATCACTCGCTAGTTGGGCTATGAACAACTGAGATTGTTGTTTCTGGTAGGAGGAGACAAGCGGAGGAAGTGAAACAAGCAAAAGGACGGTAAAAAGGCTAATCACCACACAAATTTCAAGAAAAGTGATCCCCTCCTCCTTCATCATTCTGGATGCTGATCACAGGTTACACTAATCGTGTGATCCGTTGTGTTCATTGTTATCGTATATTTTCCGTTACTTGGGCATTTTGGTTCCTCTTTAAGGTATTGCTTTGTTTTTAACTCCACAAGAACTTCATTAACTTCCGTATTCGCATTATCTGGAGTAGGAAAGACATGATTATCCAAATAATAACTCTCGATTTGTGCTTCAATCATGCTTTTATTTGCCTCACAAGTCTTCGATTGAGCCTTTGCCACCGCCTTCTGATAGTTAGGTACTGCAAGTAACATTAGCACACTTATAATCACAACAACCATGCACATTTCTAGGAAGGTAAATCCCTTTTCACTTAATATGAATTTCAACGGCAGATTCCTCCTCTTCTATACTTGTCCCATCACACTTAACATAGGGTAAAATAGGGAAAATAACATAATGAAGATGGCAGCTCCAGTACCAATCAATAAAATGTTCTCGATGTAACTAGCCACTTGATTCAGCATGCTATCTAACTCTCTCTCAAACTGCTCACCAAGACTCTTAAGAGTAGAAGAAACTCTACCCGATTGCTCTGCAATACGAATCAAATCAATAAATATAGGAAGAAACCAGGCAATCCCCTCAAATGCCTCACTTAACGATTTACCTCTACGTAAATCTTGATCGATCGCATAAAAGGCTTGGCGAATCATCTCCGAATTAGCTTCTTCACGAAAGAGACGACAAATTTCTAGAATCTGAATCCCTCCCTCCGAGAGAAGGGCTAGCTGCGTCGAAACAACATAGTTTAGGTGAAGCTTAAATAGTCGTGAAACAACAGGAACTCCTAGTAAAAGATAGGCCAGCTTTGTTCGTTTGTATCGATAAACATACAAACTAATTGGAATTGGAATGATTAAAAGGAAGATGAACAATCCCTCCATCCACCCCTCCACTCTAGTAATCTGAATGGCCATATGAACCAATCCTGATTGAGAAATTCCTAATGTTTCATATAAAGAAGCAAATTGTGGTAGAAGGAAAAACAAGATTAATACCATGGTAACAATTGAGGAAGTAAGAACAAGAAAGGGATAGGCTAACATCTTACGAAGTTGTTGATATCGTAGGTATTTCTTCTGATAATAACGGTAGGTGAGTATTAATGTTTCAGCTAATTGCCCATGCTGCTCAGAAAAAGCAATTAAACTACAAAAAAAGGGTGGAAACTCAATAGAACGTAAAGCAGCTGCTAATGTAGCCCCGGAATTTAATTCTAATTCCAGTTGATGAAATTGCTGTCGTTGTGCTGTGTTCGAGGTCAATTCCATATGACTTAGAGCCCGTAATAAAGGAATCCCAGCTTCTAGCAATTGTTGTAGCTTATAGCTAAATTGTGCAACCTCCACATCTGAATGCCCTCTATTCCCCATCGGCCACCAACACTCTCTGGAATTCACTTAATGTTAGAATCCCTTGGCCAACCTTTTCCTTCAGTGTCATGTTTAATGTTCGAAATCCTCGATTCCGCAAATAACGCCGAAGCTCTGCCGGTGCAGCCCGATGATTAATGAATGGATGAAGGTCCTCTAGAATAGGAAGCACCTCAAAGACTGCTTCACGCCCATAGTATCCCGTATTATTGCAGGCTGTGCAATGATCTTGCCCTTCTTGCTGACAAGTACAACGCTTGCGAATCAATCGTTGGGCAACAATTCCGGAAAGAGCAGAGGTGATCAAATAGGGCTCAATTCCCATGTCAATCAACCGTATAATGGCGCTTATCGCATCTTTACAATGTAACGACGAGAGCACAAGGTGACCAGTGAGAGCAGCACGAATGGCGATCTCAGCCGTTTCCTTATCACGAATTTCACCAACAAGAATCACATCTGGATCTTGACGTAGTAGAGCTCGTAATCCAGACGTAAAAGTAAGTCCTGCACGAGGATTAACTTGAACCTGGTTCACACCGGCCACATGATATTCAACTGGGTCTTCAAGAGCAATAATATTTCGTTCATGTCGTTGGATTTCTTGCAGAAGGGCATAAAGGGTGGTTGTCTTTCCTGAACCCGTTGGTCCAGTGGCAATAATCATTCCTTGTGGGGAGTGGATAAGTTTGCGAAGTTCTATAATCTGTTGATCATCAAGGCCTAAAGAATGAAGGTCAGGATAATGAAGCTGTCTGGTTAATAGTCTTAACACTACCTTCTCACCATAAATCGTAGGTAAAGTAGCTAATCGAACGTCCAAATTTCCCGTAACGTGGGAAAAGATAAAACTGCCATCTTGCGGAAGCCTTCGTTCGCCAATATCTAGGCCTCCAAGTAGTTTCAATTTCGAAATGACAGGTAATCCCCAGCTCTCCTCTCTTCGATCATAAAGACTTAAGAGACCATCAATCCGAAAGCGAATTTGGATTTCTTGTTCTGTTGGTTCAATATGAATATCACTTACTCTTCGTCGAATCGCCTCTTCCATCAGAAATTGAAGATAGGAAGAAACATCATTCATAGGACTTCACTCCTTTTCATGTATCTCCCTAATCTCATTCGACATATTATCTGAAATTCCTGCAAAATATCAAAAAGTTAAACAAATTTATTTTTTAACTTTTAAAATCCCTGATTGATCAATCCGTTTCACAACTTCCCCCAGCACGTCTTCCTCTTGAACTAAAGCGATACGAACATATCCTTCTCCCTGCTCTCCGAATGCGTTGCCCGGGATCATAATCACACCTGCTTGATCCAATAACGTGAAAGCAAATTCTGTACTACTATACCCCACGGGAACCTTAGCCCAAACAAACATGGTAGCTTTAGGGCTTGCTATATCCCAACCGATTTCTTTAAGGCCCTCTACTAAGCAATTTCTGCGGCGTTCATATACCTGCGCATTCGGATTAGGTCCACCCTGCTCCATATCCATTTTCATTGCAGTGATAGCAGCTTCTTGAACCGCTAGGAATACCCCATAGTCAATGTTGGATTTTAAGACCTTTAGAGGCTTTAATATTTCTTCATTACCGACTACATAAGCAATTCGACAACCGGCTAGATTGAAGCTTTTGGAAAGTGAATTAAACTCAATGGCAATATCCTTGGCACCAGGTACTTCGAGTATACTTTGGGGATGATAATCATTGAATGCAAGCTCTGAATAAGCCAAGTCATGTACAACAATGATGTCGTGCTTCTTAGCAAAGGCAATCACCTCGGTAAAAAATTCCACATCAGCTGTTGCAGCCAATGGATTATTCGGGTAATTCAAAATCATCATCTTAGCTTTCTCACAGATGTCTTCAGGGATTTGATTTAGATCTGGTAAATATCCATTCTCCTCTTTTAAAGCAAGAGGATAAATAACTCCTTCTGCCAAAGACACACTTGCTGAATAAATTGGATATCCAGGGTCTGGGACAAGAACAATTTCTCCCGGATCGACCCAAGCTAAAGCAAGATGTGACAACCCATCCTGGGAACCCATTAGGGATAATACTTCCGTTTCAGGAACAAGCTCGACTCCAAAACGATATTGATACCACTGCGCGACAGTCTGGCGAAATAAAAGTGATCCTTCCGATGTCGGGTAACGGTAATTTGCAAGATTCTGCACAGCCTTCACCATAGCATCAATAATATGGGGGGCAGGTGGTTGATCCGGGCTACCAATCCCCAGGTCGATTACCTGAATTCCCCTTTGTTCTACTTCCCTTTTTCGTTGGTTCATTTTCGTAAATATTGCAGAACTAAGCGAACTTAATCGTTTAGATGGTTTCATCCTAAGTACACGCCCTTATCTTTTTATGTGCATGAGAAAAAAACTCCCCCCAAAAAAGAGAAGTCTCCCTAAACACCATTATTTCGAGTCAACGGTTTCATTTCCTCGTATCGAATTTTTAGCCACCTTGGTTTCTTCTAATTTATAATCATATTCCTTCGCCTTATCTGGCTTAGAATTCTTATATTCTCTCGGAATCTCATGTCGATGGGAACGTTCAATACGTGTAACAAAATCAAGCTTCTGCATACGCTCAATCATCTCATTAATACGATCTGCAGCCACATACATACTAACGTAATTTAATCGTTTAGAAACGAAGTGAATATTGCCGTATTTACGGAGATTCTTCGCCGCTTTCACATTCTTCACCCAAACGGCCAAACCCAAGCGCCTTTCTCTCATGCTTTAAACCCCCCTCAAAAACCGGCTCTTTCCCAAAAATAAATGGCGTATTCTTGTGGTCCGGAATAAACTTTCTGAAGAATCTTCCTATAAAAAATGGTATCATGTCCTCTTAGGTTGTGCAAGCGTTGAAAATTAAACCAGTAAATTCATGTCCAAGTTGCTTTAAAAGCAAAAAACGGGTATACGAAGATACCCGGATAAATTAACCACACCCACAAGATCCACCTGTTCCACATCCACCTGAACTGCAGCTACTCGCACCAATGTTATATAATGGATTATCACTTGGTACTTTTATGGTTTCCGATACACTATCCGCAATCGTACGGCTGACTTGATATAGCATTTCTTCCATCCTATTTTCAGCAGATCTAAACTCACTAACACTTTGAAGAGCTAATAAATCTTTTCTCATGGTACGGACTTCCTTGGAAACTCTTGAATAATCCGGATGATATTTTCCAAACCGTTCCACTTCTTCATAAAGCTCTTTTAATTTTTGAAACTGAGTCATTTTATTTTGTGCCGTCACATCATTTGCCAGTGCCTTTTTCTTTTCTATATAAATCTTCATTTCTTCTGAAGATAAGATCCAATCAGCTAACTCCTGAGCAGCAGACATAATTTCAACAAAACTAAGCTCTTTAAGGGCCGTAGCCATTTCTATTCACCCCTCTTACATTTATTATAACTCAATTATCCCAACTCTAAAGTGTTTTACAAACACTACCACTCTGATTAGGGTGTGATCACCTGAATTTTTTGAATGTCATCTAAGCGATATTCTCTTGTCCTCAGCTTATGATCGGTTCCTTGTAGAATCCAATATCCATCCTTGTTTAAAAGCGAACTTGGATTCATTTGAACAATCTCATCGTTCCATTGCAATTTAAGCCCGATTCCTATTTGTATAGCCTTCTGTGCCAGATTACGCAAAGTAGAGCTGTGATAAGGTTGGAAATTTGCTATCCATATCCGTGGAATCTGCCGCAAACCTGGAATCGCATCCTCTAAATCTGGAAAAACACTCTCTACCTTATATTCGACCCTGTTCTCTGGGGACTTATATACCTTCAATGATTCAGGAGGATCACCCTGGTTGATCGTACCGTTAATCTTGGGGGAATAGCCTCTCCTTTGTAACTCAGCTACAACTTCCTCCCATTTCTCCATTCGAATAGCAAAGAAACGATCCCCTAACCGCTGAATAATATGTTCAGTTATGGCAGGTATTCTTTCCAACTGGTTCGCTAGATCAAAATCATTGACCTCCATCACTTTAAAATCAAAAAATTGTATTCGACCAAATTCACTTTCCCATTGCCGTAGAGTTTGTACAATATTATCAGGAAGTAAAGCCGCACTACAAGATTGTAGCTGTTCAAGAAGCCTATCGCTATTCTTCCCTTGGTCAAAATATCGCTGTACAGACTCTCTGTTTAGTTTAAAAAGCCACATTTCTTCTTGAGAAACCAGATCTGCAAATTCCCCTATCGTCCACTTTAAGTGCAAAGTAGAAACTCTGGGAACTAATATTTCGAAATTCGGTTGCACATATACTTTACATTCCTGCGTGGTCATCTCATACTTCCACTCCCATACAACATCACCAGGGTACCCATACTTTAATAAGCCGAGATTAGATAAGGGAATGAGAATTTTTTCCTCTACAATTGAGCTTAAAGGGGCAAATTCACCCATAGACTGAAGCATCCGTTGTAGTGAATAAGAAATTCCAGGGGATAAGGAAAGCATAAGATCATAAAAAAAAGCCAAGCCTTGATCTAAATCTAAATAGGAGCTCATCCACTTCCTTAGTTGAAAATACCCATCTTCTGAGAAAATCTGTTTCCATCCTTCTTGGTCTCCAAGAATTAATGTATTTCCAGATTGACTAAGGGTATTCCAACCATTCAACCACTCAAGCACAATGGCTTCATGATGTTCATAAGAAGGCAGTAATTGATTCAATGGCTTTAGTGGGGAAAAACTCTCCTTCGCCACCCCGAAAAGATTGCATAGTACTCGCAGATCCTTTCTTTGGATCGTACCTTTCTTCGTTAATACTAAAGGGTGAAATCTCACATAATTTAACACTTGATAGACACCCTGTATGATGTGATATGATGAATAACTCGGGATCGATCTTGTATCGACCCAGGTACTCTCATATGGAACTAAGATTTGGTGAAACACACTTATTAGTTCCTGAGGAATGGTATACGTCCATTCTCCCCATAATTTTTTTAAGGTAAAAATGATTCCTTTTCTCCGTAGCAGAGTTAATCCTTTATGGAATTCTGCCGCAGGAATAGGGAATTGGCAATGTTCAAGTTCTTGTTGGGATAAAAAGTCATTTCTTTTATTTAAAAGAAAATAGCGTATAACTGCTTTTTCTTCCCGTGCTAGTTTAACCCATAGGGTTTCTAAATACTGTTCATCTAATAGGAAGGTTATGTCTTCGTCCTTCCTGTTATGTTCCTGACAAATTTGCTGCTTCACTTTTACCGAGAGCATGGCAGACATCTGCCTAAAATCCATGAAATTTTCACCTCACACGCTTATCTTATCACGGATACCCAAAAACAAAAAAATTCATACTAAGAAAACCACAAAAAGGGAGGGTCAAAAACGATGAAATCCAACATAAATATACTATGTAATAAATTATTGATCGTATTTTGTATGCTATTTGTTCTAGCTGGTTGCAGTGCACAAGCGGCAAATTCGATCATTGAAGGGAAGGATACTCCGTTGCAATATGAGATTCTAAACCCACCCTATATGGTTCAATTAAATGACCTAATTCATTCACTTAAACCAAATGGCGGGGTAAAAAGTACACAAATAGGAAAAGATACCCTTGTTGTGATCTCCTTAGGCCAACGTTCTTCTGCTGGTTATCAAATTCTTATCGATAAAGTAGAAGAAAAGAATGGCAAGATTGTCATCCATTATTCTGAGAAGAAACCAGAAGGAATGGCTGCTATGGTCATCACCTATCCGTCCTTAGTCGTTAAAATCACAAATTCAACACTTCCAGTAGAAGCAGTACAAGGAAAATAATTAAACGGCGCTTAAAGGAAGCAATATTTCCTTTAAGCGCCTTCTTTTTTTGCTAGAAAAATTAACATAATTCTATATGACGCATAGGCTGATATTACCCTCTAATGGGGGAATAAAGGTTTAGGGGGCGTTTTCATGGGGATTGAACTACTACCTTTGCACTGGACGTACCTCGTATTTGTTCTGATTATTATTGGCGTCATGGTACTACGTCGGGACACAACGTTGGTTTGTATTATTGGTATTTTTATGATTGGTCTTCTTTCAACCGGTTCAATTATTAGGTCAGTCGGAACTATTTTTAACAGCTTTTCCTTTGCCATTACAGAGCTTCTAGGAACTATTTTAGTTATTAGTATCATTGTTTCCATGAGCAAAATATTAGCAGATTCGGGCGTTAATGAGGTGATGATTCGGCCGATTGCCAACCTCATTCGTACGCCATCCCTAGCCTATTGGATCATTGGAATTGTCATGATGGTTATTTCTTGGTTCTTCTGGCCTTCTCCTGCTGTAGCCCTGATTGGGGCTGTTTTACTCCCGATTGCTCTACGTGTGGGGCTACCCGCTCTTGGCGTCGCCGTTGCGATGAATTTGTTCGGACACGGGATTGCTCTCTCCGGTGATTTTGTCATTCAAGGAGCTCCTTCGATTACTGCAGGTGCCGCCAATATTCCCGTTCACGATGTAATCGTAGCCAGTATACCTCTCGTGTTTACTATGGGAATAACTACTACCTTGATTGCTTTTTGGTCTTTGCGCCAGGATATGAAGAAGGGTATTCTACGGGTCGATCAGCAGCAGCTTACCGATTTAAGTAGCTCTATCCCTCATTCAACCAACAAAAGCCCATGGATCACCATGCTAGCGATTCTTGTACCATTCCTCTTCCTCCTTGACGTTGCCGGTATGGTTGTTCTTAAGTTACAGGGTGGTGACGCTACGGCACTTGTGGGTGGTACCGCCATTGTCATCCTTATCCTAACAACAATGCTTCATCATAAGGAAGAACGATTAGAAAAAATCACTGAATATTTCATTCACGGATTCCAATTTGGTTTTAAGGTATTTGGACCAGTGATCCCAATTGCTGCCTTCTTCTATCTAGGGGATGCCGGAATCACCAAAATAATTGGTGAGATTTTACCAGAAGGCTCTACAGGAATTGTTAACGACTTGGGGGTAGCATTAGCAAGCGTGGTTCCTTTAAATGCTCCCATTGGTGCTATCACCTTAACCATTGTCGGAGCGATAACTGGATTAGATGGATCCGGTTTCTCCGGGATCTCTCTGGCAGGCTCTATTGCCAAATTGTTCAGTCATGCCATAGGTGGTGGAATTGCAACCTTAACAGCCTTGGGGCAAATTGCTGCTATTTGGGTGGGTGGAGGAACCTTAATCCCATGGGCCCTCATCCCTGCAGCTGCCATTTGTAATGTAGATCCTTTCGAATTAGCACGAAGAAACCTGGTGCCCGTTCTCCTTGGGCTACTGGTAACAACCATTGTTGCTATATTTCTCATATAAATAAAACAAGAGGCCATTCTGGAAACAGATTGGCCTCGTTCTATGTCAAAGTAAATAATTTAATGGTCAATAAAGGTCAACTATTTTTTAGTTTTCTTCCTAAGGCTGGGCTCAGTTATAAAAGTGAGTACCTTACCGAAGGTTAAAACAATCTTTGTACTATTATGAATGGCGATGTTTTTGCCGATTGCCTTACTTCCTACGATAGCAGCACTAGAAAGTCCTGCCACAATAACGGAAACCACAGACTCATAGGGGGATAACCGATCGCTTAGCTTAATAATTTGATAAACCAGCGTCGCCCCAGCGAATCCAGCAATATATCCTAGCACATCGCCAATGACATCTGCAAAAAAATTCGCATATTTTTCCGCATTTTGGATCATTTGAATACCCTTTCTTGCTCCAAATATTTTTTTGGCTGCCATAGCATTGAAAGGACTTAATTCAGCAGCAGTAACCGCTACCGCGATAATATCTGCAAGGGTTCCAATCACCACGATAAATAGCATAGTAAGTAAGGCAAGTAGAAGCGTTGATTCACGAAGAAGAAGTTCACTAATCAAACTAATTCCTACAGCTGTAAAGAATGTCCATATTGAAATAATAAATGCCCAACGTGAAAAAATTTTATTCTTTTTTCGTTCTCTTCTCGACCTTTTTTCTTTCCGGCTCAAGAGGTGTTCTCCTTCAATGATAGATAATAGAAGTTTATCCTCTCTATTTTCCAAAATCAAGAAGAAGCCCCTCAAAGGGGCCAAGAATATTTAATCATACTCCTCAACGAAAAGTATCCATATTATGATAATAATCACTAAAATCCATAACCAGGCATAATCATCATTAAAAAAACCATTAAATCCCAATGTATTTCCCTCCTTGCTGTATCCTTTTGCCTTGGTATATCCTATGTAAATACCTAGAGGTCCGAAATACTGCAAGGAGCCCATTTTTAGGATAGAAAAAAAGCATGCCCATGTTGAAGAGCATGCTTTCTTCCTTATTATTGAACGCCTTGAGTATGTTGTCCTCTCGGCTCGGAAATTTCACTTAGCGCATAACCAGCTTCATCTTCGAAATTATTACGCACAGCAAGGTCAGCCATAGCTACAATTCCACAAAGCTTCCCTCCTTCAACTATAGGCAAACGGCGTATTTGCTTTTGAGCCATTAATTTTGCCGCTTGATCTACACTCATATCAGGAGAGCCTGTAATGAGCTCAGAGCTCATTACCTTCTCAACAGCTGTTGAGCCTTCCTTTTTCTCCGCTAATCCACGAATGACAATATCACGATCTGTAATGACACCAATGCAATGGTCTTGTTCATCCACAACAGGAATCACACCAACATTGGTATCCCTCATTTTACATGCAACCTCATATACATTATCTTTTAAAGTCACTGTTTCCACGTTAGTAGTCATAATGTTACGTAATGAATTGGCCATAAACAATCCCTCCTTTTTATATGGTCAGAGATAATTTTCCCGTTTTCTTAGCTGATCATTCATCCATTAGCTTTTATCTATTTTGCGTTGCACTTCCTTGCAAAACATACTATCATGGAAAAAAAGACATCTTTCAAGGAGGGGACACCCTTCTTTTTCTATTCAAATACCGAGGGGAGGCCCAGATGGATAAATCAAGGGGTATGCCTGACTTTATTTTGTTATTTATGACCTTAGCCCTAGTCGGCTTTGGAATTGTCATGGTTTTTAGTGCTAGCTACATTCTGGCCTATTACAATCAGGAATATAACGATAGCCTTTTCTTTGTTAAGCGGCAAGCACTGTGGGCGTTCTTTGGCTTAATAGGAATGCTTACAGCCATGAATATCCCGTTTCGGGTATATAAAAGATCCTTTCCTGCCATTGCTAGCTTTTCGTTTTTTCTACTGTTTCTAGTTTTCACACCACTCGGAATGAAATTAAATGGAGCTCGAAGCTGGATACATATTGCAGGTCTTACGATCCAACCTGCGGAATTCTCCAAATTAGGGTTGATTATCTATTTAGCAGGATTAATATCCAAAAAAGGTGAACGATTTCGGTTGTGGAAGAATGGTTTAGCACCGGCACTCGTTGTTACCGGAATCTTCTTTTTTGCTATTGCTATTCAGCCGGATTTTGGGACAAGCTTTATTCTTCTGTTGACGGCAGGTGTAGTGATCTTCTCAGGGGGAGCCCACTTAAAACACCTAGGTATGCTATGCATCCCTGCTTTAATTGCTATTGCTGGAATCATTATATCTGCCCCTTATCGGCTGAAGAGGATCTCAACCTTCCTAAATCCATGGAATGATGGAATGAATGGTTTAGACGAAGGATATCATCTTATTCAATCCTTTTATGCCATGGCACATGGGGGATTAGGCGGAGTAGGGTTTGGAAAAAGTATTGAGAAGTTTCTTTACCTCCCTTATCCACAGACAGATTTTATCTTCTCAGTCATGGCTGAGGAGCTTGGCTTTTTTGGATGTCTTGTTTTTCTTATTTTTTTCATTTTATTATTATGGCGTGTAATTGTTGTAACGATGAGATGTCCGGATACCTTTGGCCACCTAATTGGGATTGGGGTCGTTAGTATGATATCCATTCAAGCGATTATCAACATCGGTGGTGTAACAGGTAGTATGCCAATCACAGGTGTTCCCCTTCCATTTATTAGCTACGGTGGATCTTCTCTTCTTGTATGTATGACAAGCATGGGAATGATCTTAAGTATTTCTCGGGAAACGAATAAACAGGAGTTAAAATTAAGACAAAAAAATATAACTCCATCAGCCTAGATAAAGGATTTCGACACACAAGTGCAAGGTCATAAAAGGATACATTAAAGCTAAAAAATCATCTTAGATCAGGAATTGATCAAGATGATTTTTTAGAGTTTATTTTACTCTATTCGTTGGTTCAGAAGGAAGAACAATCGGATCTGTCTCCTTAAATTCAACGCCTTCTACCTTTACATTAACTTCAATCACACGAAGGCCTGTCATCGTTTCAACAGCCTCTTGTACTTGATGTTGAAGATTTTTGCAAACCTCATCAATTTTGGCTCCATAATAAACAATGACACATAAATCAATGGCCGCTTCTACTTCACCTACTTCGACATGTACACCCTTGTGTACGTTCTTTCCACTTACTCTTCTAGCAAACCCTTCGACAATTCCTCCCGACATACTAGCAATCCCTTCGGTATCTGCTGCTGCAATTCCAGCTATCACGGCTACAACATCATCTGCTATCTTAACGACTCCGTGCTCTCTTCCATCAGCCATATCATTTCCCTCCTTTTCATCTCTAATTTATTCTGAAATCTGGGCACTGGAACCTGAAGTTTTTTATGATTCCTCCCTATAAGTTCGCTGCTGAAAAACAAAAATCCTTCCATTTTTTCACTTGTAACAAATCTTTAACGAAATATTCATCCCTTCTAGCCTACATTATTTCCATGCTTTTTGTGAAAAATAAGGAGACTTTAAGAATCCTATCCTACTTATTCTTTTTGCTACAGAGGAGGATGAAAATTTTTGAGAAAATATCTTATTGCTTTCATACTATTTGCAATAACCACTATAGCCTTCAATATATTACAGCCTTTCTATTCTTCAATATCAAGTAGGCAAGTATACAGTTCTGCCATTGTGAAGGAAGGTTCAGTTGGAGGATACGTATGGGAACTCCAAGGAAGATTGAAATTTTTGGGATACTATCATGGGCCTATTGATGGAAACTTCGGTTGGAGAACTTACTGGGCTGTTCGAAATTTTCAATATGAATTCGGCTTAAATATAGACGGAATTGTTGGGGAAGAAACCAAAGATAGGCTCTGGAGGGCGACAAAAAATTGGAATCCTTCTACTACCGCTTCATCCTTTACCATTTCTAGCACACATGGTTTTTCGGAGAATGACATTAAGCTAATGGCGAATGCCGTATATGGTGAAGCACGTGGAGAGCCTTTTGTTGGTCAAGTTGCTGTAGCCGCTGTCATATTAAACCGAGTAAAAAACATTGCATTTCCTAATACTCCTTCAGGTGTTATATTCCAACCCGGTGCCTTCACCGCGGTTGCGGATGGTCAAATTTGGCTTTCACCAAATGAAACAGCGAAAAAAGCTGTTAGGGATGCTATCAATGGTTGGGATCCTAGTGATGGGGCTATCTATTATTTCAATCCAGATACAGCGACTTCCCCTTGGATATGGTCAAGACCCCAGATTAAGAAAATTGGCAAGCATATCTTCTGCAGATAAAAAAATTCTCTATTCCTAAATAATTTAGGATAGAGAATTTTTCGTTTAGATTGTTCCTCTTGGATTATGTCTAGCTGCGTTGATAAAAACATCTTCCTCCTGAACAATTCCACAAGATGCACATTGAATTTTGTACTCCGGGCCTTTGTAAGGCTGATGGAAAGGATCTGGAATATGGTCCTCATACCTCTCAATCACTTCTCCAGAGCCTGGATCTAATCGAACAGGAATAGGAATCTGCTGAACGATATTAAAACGTGATCGATTGGTTTTACAATTAGGGCAAAAGTATGGTTCATTCATTTTCTCTATCCACCTCTTCCTTATTTTGACCCAAATTCACTTGTTTTAATGCCTGAGCATATAATGTGGAGAATACCATCACCACCCAACTTCTGGGTTGATACCTTCAGCAAAATTGGGAAAGAGACACCTCTTTCCTCTTTTATTGAAAATAAAAAAGCCCAAACAATAGGGCTTTGCTTTATTTTGATTGATATAGGTCACTTAAGTTCACTTAAATTCCGTTCGAGTTCCTGCAGAATCCGTCTACCTGTATCCTCTTGAATCAACTTTAATCGGACTGCAAAATCTATTTCCCTAGACAGTCCGAACACCTGAGTATCTAGTACTTCTTCATAAAGAGGGCATTGTGGCATGGTTAGATTCTTCATCTGTACTTCGATCAATTTTAAGATCTTATCAGCATCTGCTTGTAGCAACTGTATCGCCTTCTGCTGGATCTCAATGGCGGTTAAAACCGGCACCTTTAACTCCCTCCTGTTCTCATATACATAGGTAAGATTAGTGTACCATAATCCAACTGAAAAGTGGGTAAGAAAAAGAAAGGGACACCCATTCCTTCAACTTTAGGCAGGCTTACACTTTTATGATAAAATGATGGAAATGCGAAAAAGTGAGGTTTAAAGAATGTCTGAGATCGTTCAAATTCTAGGTAATGTTAAACACCCGATTACATTAGACCCCAATTTATGGATATTTGATGACCGGAAGAAACGGCTTCCTGAATTTTTTAATGGTAAAAAGCAAGAAGATGAACAGACCATCTATGCGGAGAACATGGCTAGATTATGGGAGAAAAGCCTTGAAGAAGGTGTTGCTCCAACCACTCAAAGCGAAGCACTCTTCGTTCATAAAAAAGATATTTCAGGTGATTGGGGCATTCCCTTCCGTCCCTTTTTAAATAATGCTATCCCTACAGAAAATGCAAGTAAAGTTATGTGCTTTTTATCAACTAAAGAAAAAATAGAAATTCCTTTGACTGTTGCACTGGAGAGCATCCTTTGCTTTGCCATAGATGGACAGCCTATTAGTGGAGAAGACGGCCCTATTCACTTATATTATGGGGATGGAAGTAATCGTGATCATCCAATCAATGGAATTCAATCATTCGAGATTAAATAAATCGAGTGTGGGTGGAGGATTTTACCTCCATCCTCTCCTTTAAGAAAACGAATATAAAATCAAGAAACATGGAGAAATAAAAAAAGCCCAGACATGATCTGGGTGCAATAACTCTCAACCATTTGGATTCTTACCGAATGGTTTCTATAACAAGGATATAACAAAATATGACAATATACAATACTATATTTTTGATTTTTTGCGGAAAATTGTTCATATTGTCACTTTATATATCATCCGTACCTCATCTAGCCGTTCAAAAAAATGCTGCTCTTCTTCCGGATTAAGATAAACAGACATTGTTTTGACAAAAAACACTTCTACCTTCACTTGCTGCCCTGATAATAGCCGGTAAGCCGCCAATTCCTCTAGATCCTGAAGGGCTTTAAAGTAATCCAATGCCTCAGAAGAAAGTGGAGCACTGAAACTTCTACTAAGTACAACATCTCCGTGCTTGTTTTCTATAATATTATCCTTGGTAGCCCCAAGCTGATTTAAGATCTGCTGTGCTTTCTTTATCCCCAATTCCTTAGCCATTCGATGGTCAACATATTCTACTTCAAGCTGATCAAGGCTTTCTTGCACCGCTAGAATCATTTCTCTGAACAGCCGAGTCAAAATTTGATGGGCAGGCGAAAATCCATGTTCGGCAAAAATATAGTCGTATTTAACAAGTTGTTCAGAAATGACATTTTTCTTTAATAATAGATGGTTCAATGCCTAAGTCACCTACTTTATCCTTTTTCCATTAATCCCAGGCTTTTTCTTAAAGATTAACCATAGGTTGGCATTTATCGACTCTTAATTTTATTTAAAGTTTCAAAATCCATTTTTTGTACTAAAGAAACGACAAGCTTTTTGGCTGCCTGATAATCTCGAATATCAATAATCGCAGCATGGCTGTGAATATAACGTGCTGGAATTCCAATAACAATAGAAGGAACCCCATTGCCTGTTGTATGTACTCTCCCAGCATCTGTACCACCAGCTGAGACGAAGAATTGATATTTAATTCCAACAGATTCACATAAATCAATCACATAGTCCCTTAGTCCAGGCAATGTAACCATGGTTCGATCTAGAATCCTCATTAGTACTCCCTCACCAATTTTCCCCATACCCTCGCTAACAGAAGGGGAATCGCCTGCAGCTGGGCTAGCATCCAAGGCAATAAACAAATCTGGCTGGATCATATTTGCTGCAGTTTGGGCACCACGTAAACCTACTTCTTCTTGAACAGTAGCTCCTGAAAATATTTTATTTGGGTGACTAACTCCTTGTAATTCTTTTAAGAGCTCAATGCTAAGGGCACAGCCATAGCGGTTATCCCAGGCTTTAGCCATTAATTTCTGATCATTTTTCATAATCGTAAAAGGACATACTGGAACAATGGGTTGGCCTGGTCGGATTCCCATTTCCTCTGCATTCGTCTTACTCTCAGCACCAATATCAATATACATGTTCTTGATGTCCATCGGTTTATTACGGACTTCATCTGACAACAGATGCGGAGGAATTGAACTAATCACTCCAATAATCGGTCCCTTATCCGTCATGATTTCAACCCGTTGAGCAAGTAAGACCTGGCTCCACCAGCCACCCAATGTTTGAAAATGAATATATCCTTGATCATGAATTCGGGTAACCATGAAGCCCACTTCATCCATATGTCCTGCAACCATAATCCTCGGACCGCTTTCATTACCTGTCTTGATTCCAAAAATACTACCTAAATTGTCATATACAATTTCCTCGGAATACTCCGTTAAATTCTTTTTCATGATTTGTCTAACTGGCCCCTCAAAGCCGGAAGGACCTGGAGCCTCTGTGAGGGATTTAAACAATTCCATTTGCCAATCCATTTCATCATCCCCTTTAGTAATACAAATATTACCAAAATATTTTATCTTATTGTGCTTGAATTACATGCCTCTGTCAAGCAGACCTATCCATTTACCATTTGTCTTTTCGTTAATCGCATTTCTGCCATAACAATCCCCACCAAAATAAGGACAACCCCTATCCATTGAACCCCACTTACCTGTTCTTGCAGCACGAATCGTGACAATAATACAGCCATTGGCAATTCAACAGCTCCAAGAATAGTCGCTATCCCTGCCCCAACCTTTGGAACCCCATAAGTAAACAATAGATTAGGTAAAACAATTCCAAAAAAGGCTAATAATAGTCCCCAAAACCACAGCCCATGAAACAATGAACCATTAATTAGAAAATGTGGTGGAAATGTGACACAAACGACAATAAAAGATCCTAGCCCTAGAATCATACTTCTCATCCAAGGATTCACATGTGGAACCAACCGACCACTTGCCAGAATAAATCCTGCATAAGTAGCCGCAGAAAGAAGACCCAAAACAATACCTACGATAGGAATCGTAGTCAGTCCAGTTGCCAATATATCACCCGCAAATAATGTTCCCGCAAGAAGAAATAGAATAGATAGAATCTTCTCAACCGAAGGCCTTCTTCGATCTAGGATCGATTCCATTAATACTCCCATCCAGGTAAATTGAAACAATAATACAATCCCAATGGATGCTGGAACGAATTGGAGAGCTGAATAGTAGAAGACCCCTGTTAGTCCTGAAATAATTCCAACAAGTAAAAGTAACAGCCAATGACGAATCGAGAGAGATTCCCTTTTGCCAAATAAAAAGATAAGGCCTACTAAGATTAATACCCCAAAAAACGCTTGGCTGCCCGTCACTTCATTCGGTTGAAAACCGTTATCATAAGCAAGCTTTACAATGGTTGAAAGAATTCCGTAAGAAGAGGCACCAATTAAAATATAGATAACAGCCTTAAGATCATTCATCATTATTTTCCTGTTACACCCCCATACCTATTATAGACTTAAAACAAGAGGCGTAAAGATATTGGATGTATCTACTGGCTTTTTGAGAACATAATAATTAGAAATGAAAGGAGAGAGTAACTATTGACTAGAACAAACCGAAATCGATTACTGGTCCCAGAGTCTGCTGATGCACTCAATCAACTTAAAACAACGGTAATGAGAAATCAGGGGTATCATGTGAATTCTTCAGAAGATGTTAAATATGAAGTAGCCCAGACCTTAGGAATTCCCCTTCGTAAAGGATATAATGGGAATCTAGAAGCTAAGAATGCGGGGAAAATTGGAGGTGAGATCGGAGGAAACATGGTAAAAGAGATGATCCGACTTGCTCAGGAAAAATTATCGAAACAGTAAAGAAACCACTAGGAAAGTATCCTTAGTGGTTTCTCAGGTTAAAATTTATTTAAAAACCGGTTCTTTAAATTGAGAAAGTTTAGCGAAGGATGACTTGTCCACATCAGCATGTAAGCTATTTCCATGAGAATCCATGGTTACAATGGCTGTAAATCCATTCACTCGAAGGTGCCACATAGCTTCAGGAATACCGAATTCTGTGAAGTCAACACCTTCTACTTTTTCAATGCAATTCGCATAGTATTGAGCTGCTCCACCAATCGCATTTAAATAAACAGCTCCAAATTCTTGCAAGCCTGCAAGTGTCTTCGGTCCCATTCCACCTTTACCAATTACAGCACGGATACCAAACTTCTTGATAATATCTGCTTGGTAAGGTTCCTCGCGAATACTAGTTGTTGGGCCAGCAGCTTTAACATGCCATTCTCCCTCTTCGTCCTTCAACATAACAGGACCACAGTGGTAAACAACACCACCATTAAGATCAACTGGACAGTCATGATCCATTAGATATTTATGCAAAGCATCACGACCCGTGTGCATTGTTCCATTGATGATTACAACATCCCCAACATTAAGAGAACGAATTTGCTCTTCTGTAATTGGTGCTTGAAGGACAACTTCTTTTCTTCCCTCTGTATTTTGCTGTTTATCAGCTTCTGTCGTTACCTTCACTTCCCCATCCTTATAAAGCCAAGAAGTAATCTCACCTGTTACAGGATCAATGCTAACTCCTTGACGACGGAAAGCCCAACAGTTGTAAGCTACAGAAACAAAGAAACTAGCTGGTAGGCGATTGATTGCTCCTACTTTAACTCCTAGTAGGGTTGCCTGTCCACCAAATCCCATCGTTCCAATTCCTAATTGGTTTGCTGCATCTAAGATATACTCTTCTAATTTAGCTAAGGATGGATCTGGATTAACATCATCTACTTTACGGAAAAGCTGTTCTTTCGCAAGAGCATAGCCAGTCGTGCGATCGCCACCGATCCCTACACCAATAAATCCTGCTGAACAACCTTGTCCTTGTGCTTGATAGACACTATGCAAGATGCATTTACGAATTCCATCTAGGTCACGTCCGGCACGACCTAACCCTTCAATTTCAGCAGGCAAGCTATATTGAATATTCTTATTCTCACAGCCGCCTCCCTTTAGGATTAACTTCACTTCAATTTGTTCTTTTTCCCATTGTTCGAAGTGAAAAACAGGTGTTCCTTCCCCAAGGTTATCCCCAGTATTCTCTCCTGTTAAGGAATCAACAGAGTTAGGGCGAAGTTTTCCATTCTTTGTTGCAAGAGCAACCGCTTCTTTAATCGCTTTCTTAATTTCAATTTGGTTTACCCCTATTGGAGTTTTCACTTCGAAGGTAGGCATACCTGTATCTTGGCAAATAGGTGATTGGTTAATTTCTGCTGTTTCAATATTGCCTGCAATTGTTGAAAGGGAAAGAGCCGCACGTGTCCCAGCATCTTCGTTCTCCCTTGCTTTAACGATTGCACGTCTAACATCAGGAGGAAGATTGGTTGAAGTTTCAACAATCAATTGGTACAAACTTTCTTTTAGTTGGTTCATCTCCAAACCCCTTTTCTTGCGCTTTTTATTTTCTCCAAAGCTATTATATATCAAACTAAGCAATTGTAACAGTCACATCCCTTAGGGATCAGGAACTTCCTTAAGGGTTAAATCTACTAAACTTACCATTCAAAGCGGAGTGTGCTATACTAAGTGCTAAATATAGAGAAAAGGAAAGTGTCCCATGCACTACATCCAACTGTCGCCCCTGTCTATCATGGTAGGTTTTGCTGCAGTTCTTGTAACTGCCTTTATTCGTTTCCATTATGCTTTTCGTTACCAGTATCTCTGCCTCCTGTTTAAAAGAAAACCTTCCATTATCAAGAAACT
The DNA here is from genome assembly GCA_035254305.1 of Bacillota bacterium. GTDB lineage: Bacteria > Bacillota > Bacilli > Aneurinibacillales > RAOX-1 > DATFAS01. The sequence continues at coordinate 4,839 of DATFAS010000217.1, read as the reverse complement.
CCTCGAAAGATCCTATCAAAAGAATCGATCGGTTGTTAGATTATTAGATAAATCTACGAAGGAAATCCTTGAAGGAGAATACGACCAAGCAGAGAAATTTATCATTGAAGGAATTCAGCTGGCACGTGAACGAAAAGGTTTACAAAGCCAACTTATCCGTACGATCTTCTATAGAAATCTTTCATGGATCCTTTATTACAAAGGACATTATAAAGAATCCCTGCAGATTGCTATTAGTCTATATGAAAAAACATCGGCAACACCAGGTATTCTTGCTTTAATATCTTGCAATTTCGCACGTTTAGGTGATATTCAACGGGCGGTAGAAGCGTTAGCTCAATTAACTCAAATGGGAAAGGCTCATTCTTCTATTCTTTTACCTTGTAAAGCAGAAATTGAAGCTGCAAAAGGGAACTGGGATCAAGCGGTGAATCTATTAGCCCAGGCACAAAAGATGAATACGAAGATTTCTGTCCAGTTTATTATGTCAGAGCTTGAGAAGCGAATCACACAATTAAAAAAGGCAGTTTAGTTGCACCTGTGTGTAGATAGAATTCAAGGAAAATTATAGTAAGAAAAAGACTCATCTAATGTTCTTAGAAAGCACATAGGATGAGTCTTTGTCATTTCACTCCTGTTGATTTATTTGCTTAGAAGATGATTCAATAAAGTCAATATATTCCCGTCCATAGATTTCCCCGGTCACTGCCTTGCCAAATTCCACAAGTTTTTCCCATTCAATTCCGTATTGGTCTTTTTTATTCTGAAAGATGTGATATAGCTTATACGTTGAATAATCATCATTTAAGAGCTTATCCTGAAGAGCTTGTCCTTTTTTTGTCAAAAATACACGGGATGCTCGTTTATCACTTTTAAGTCTTTCCCTTCTTACAATTCCCTTTTCCTCTAATTTGTCAATTAAGTGCATGGCAGTAGAAATATGCCATAACCCAACATTTGAAATTTCCGTAATGGTACTCCCATTTCTAAAATGGAGAATCCACATTAAATGCTCTTGAGGGGAGGTTAAGTCATATTTCTTCGCTTGTTTGCTCCAGTCATCTTCGAGTGTTTTGTACATGGCTCGAATTAAATTAATCATAATATGTAAATCAGCCGTCATTTTATATTTCTGTTCGATCATTCCGATAATACCACCTTACAAATTGTTTTTTACCTTCTTGTAAACTTCGGTAATGTAGTGATATTCTCCTGCTAATGATCGGCTATTTTCTTATTCTCCTACTTCAGTCTTCTCCTGGTTTGATGGAAATAACAGCCTTTCATACATTTGAAAGAACCGATCGAGTGTACGTTGATATTGCTCTAAAGTGCTAACCCATGCACTTAAATAATCTTCCCCATGCTTAGTTATCGAATAGATTCTCTTAGCAGGGCCTCCTGAAGTAGTATCCCATTGAGAATTAACCAAATTTTCCTTTTCCATTTGACGCAGAGTTCGATATACATATCCTTGATCAATAGATTCAAAACCAAATGATACTAATTCCTGGATAAGTTGATAGCCATGGACTCGAAGGTCACGAAGTAGGAGAAGTAAACAAGGAACAAGTAAATTTTTGGGAACTCCCTGCAATTGAACCCCCACCTTGTCACAACAAATCTTCTCAGTATCTTTCATGCTTTACTCCCCCTTCTCCTTATCTGACGACTACACCTACGTGATCATTTTATTTTTCAATGTTTGATATTATGCCTAAACAGAAATGTCATACTTTGTTCATCTTATTAAAGAAAGGATGCTTTCCTTTGTGGAATTTCCTCAATATTGACAGGTTATTCCCCAAGAACTATCATAGAATTAAACCTAGTTAATTCATAGGAATATTAACTAAATAAATAATTAAAGGTGGATTTAAAATATGCGTGTCGTTCAAAACATGGCTGAATTGATCGGAAATACACCAATGGTCAGGTTGAACCGGATCGTTGGGCCTGATGACGCAGAGGTTTTCGTTAAATTAGAAAAATTCAATCCTAGTGGCAGTGTGAAAGACCGCGCTGCCTATAACATGATTATAGAAGCCGAAAAAGCAGGCCTACTTAAACCAGGGGCAACTATCATTGAGCCTACTAGTGGAAATACTGGAATTGGGCTTGCCATGAACGCTGCAGCTCGCGGATATAAAGCTATCCTCGTCATGCCAGATACGATGACAGCAGAAAGAATCAACATTCTTAAGGCGTACGGAGCAAGAGTGGAACTGACCCCGGGGGCCAAGAAGATGCCTGGTGCCATTCAACATGCAGAGAAATTACTGAAAGAAATTCCAAATAGTTTTATGCCACAACAATTCGAGAACGCTGCAAATCCAGATATTCATCGCACCACCACCGCGCTAGAAATCATTGAACAAACAGATGGACAGCTTGATGCTTTTGTAGCAACTGCTGGGACTGGTGGCACGATTACGGGAACCGGTGAAACCCTTAAAGAGAGAATTCCTGGTCTTCAAGTCTTCGTTGTTGAACCAAAAGGCTCCCCTGTATTATCAGGAGGGAACCCAGGCCCTCATAAGCTAGTAGGTACAAGCCCTGGGTTTATCCCTTCTATCTTGAATGTTAATGTTTATGATGAAATCTTTCAAATTAGTGATGAAGATGCTGAAGAGACAACCCGAAAGCTTGCCCGTATGGAAGGAATATTACTTGGCACATCTTCAGGCGCTGCTGTTTATGGGGCCCTTCTTGTTGCACGACGCTTAGGTAAAGGAAAAAGAGTCGTCTGTATTGCCCCTGATACTGGTGAACGTTATTTATCTAGTGCTCTCTTTTCATAAGGTTATACAAGTTACACCTGTGCAGAGGCGGAAAAATAGTTAAGAACTCATACTTTCCTTCTGCTAACGAAAGAAGTCTTGCTCCTGGTGTCCTTAAGGCCCATGGAACAAGACTTCCTTCTAATGCTTACCTTTTAATCTTCCATTGTTGATAAATCACCAGTTGGTAGCCCTAGATCCCAAGCCTTCAATACGCGTCTCATAATCTTACCCGATCTTGTCTTAGGTAGCTTATCCTTAAATTCAATCACACGTGGGGCAGCATGCGCGGCTAAACGTTCTTTTACGAATTGGGTGATCTCTGTCTTTAATTCCTCACTCTCCGTAAAACCAGCACGTAACGTTATGAAAGCCTTAATAACCTCTCCACGAAGTGCATCAGGAACCCCGATGACACCTGCTTCTCCTACCGCTGGGTGCTCAACAAGCTTGCTTTCTACTTCAAAAGGACCTACACGTTCGCCAGAAGTATTGATAACATCATCAGAACGGCCTTCAAACCAGAAGTATCCATCACTATCCTTGTAAGCTAAATCCCCACTTAAATACCATCCATCTCTGTAGTATTCTGCGAATTTATCGGGATTTCCCCAAATTTTTCTCATCATAGCTGGCCATGGTGGACGAATGGCTAAATGACCCATTGTATTAGGTGGCACTTCATTTCCTTCATCATCAATAATGGCTAAATAAACACCGGGAAGCGGTTTACCCATGGAACCCGGACGAAGTGGTAAGCAGCGATAGTTCGAGCAGATTGTAGACCCTGTTTCCGTCATCCACCAATTATCATGAATCCGATGACCAAGTACCTCTAGACCCCAACGGACTACTTCTGGGTTAAGAGGTTCACCCGCAGATAGCACATGGCGTAAAGAACTGAGATCATTAGCTTTGACAATCTCATTCCCCTCTCCCATAAGCATACGAAATGCAGTAGGAGCACTAAACCATACATTCACCTTAAACTTTTCAATCGTTTTATACCAATCAGCTGGTTTAAAACGCCCACCTCTTAAGACAACGCTTACACCATGAAGCCAAGGAGCCCACATCCCTGCAGATGTCCCTGTTACCCATCCCGGGTCAGCCGTACACCAATAAACATCACCCTCACGTAAATCATAAGCATATTTTCCAGATAAATATTGGTGCTTCATTGCATCATGGACTTGAAATACCCCTTTAGGTTTCCCTGTTGAACCCGAGGTATAATGGAGAACCATTCCATCCTCAAGATCTACCCATTCCATTCTATACTCAGGAGAAACATTCATTAATTCATCATAGCTTGTGATACCTTCCCCTTCTGCATCACCCTTCTCCCCAACAAGTATAATGTGTTTTAAATCCGGTAATAAGTGACGGGGAATTCTCTTCAATAGAGTAGCTGTTGTAACAAGCGCCTTAGCCCCACTATCTAATAAACGGTCCTTAACCGCTTCCTCCATGAATGCTTCAAATAATGGTCCAGCAATCGCTCCAATACGGACAATTCCTAATAAAGATACAAGGAGTTCCGGTGATCTAGGCATGAAAATAAAGACACGATCACCTTTCTCAATTTCTAATGATGCGAGCCCATTCGCAAATTGAGAGGATAACTGCCTTAACTCAGAATATGTATATTTCTCATCTCTTACCCCATCGGTATAGTACAAAGCAATGCGATCTCCTCTGCCTTCATCCACATGACGATCAATTGCTTCATAAACCATATTTACCTTATTCGTTTGACTCCAGCTAAATTGCTTACCGATTTCATCCCAATTTGCTTGTTGCACTGCAAGATCATAATCTTTCAGGTTTGCAGTTAAATCTACCCCTAAGATTTCCTCTGAACGTTGTTTCATATTCTATCCTCCCTCTCTCTACTTTAATAAGATACTGACTTATTCGACTTTTTTATCAAATAATCCTTCCATAAACTAAGCGCTTTCAATTTTTTTTTGGAATTTCCCCCAATAATTGATAGATGTTATTCATTACATTCGACGATATAATTGAGTTTATATTTTCGTATAGAAAGAGTGATAGC
>DATFAS010000216.1:0-9955 GCA_035254305.1 Bacillota bacterium | reverse complement strand
GGCCAGGTAACCCATACTGGTCTTTTTTTGTTCAATTTTGTAAATCGAAAACTATGAATCTCTAAATGAATGAAAAGGAATTTATATAATAAAGTGAGGTGAATAATGATAGACGTTAATATAGAGGGTTAAAAATCGGATAAAGGCAGTGATGAGGATGAAATGGTCGATCAGGAAAAAGCTTTATTTAAGTTTTTTGATTATCCAGGTATTGTTGATTTTGCAATCTGCCAGTACGATTCATGATATGCAAAAGATGGGGGACAAGGCCAAAGAAATTCAAAATCAGTGGATGGCCAAAATGTATTGGGTGGCACAGCTTCATGGCGATCTAGCAGATACCTCCAATCTTGCTTTTCAATATATTGCTCAAACTGATCCTAATCTACGTAAGGAAATTGTTAAGGACTATGCTCAAACCATTTCACATGTGAAAGATGATCGGGAACAGCTAAGGCCTTTATTATTCGTACCGGAAGGGATCGAGGCCTTCAATGATATGGAAACTCATTATGATAGCTTCGTCAACAAAATGTCAGGAGTTATTAATGATTTAAATAATCATAATGTTGACCAGGCAAATCAGCATATGCTCTCTGCTCGAAGTGATGCACAAGCCGCTATGGCGGACGTAGACAAGTTGATTGATATTCAAAAAACGGGTTCAGATGCTGCTACAGCGAAATCTGTGCAATTACTAGATCAAGGACAAAAAATGGTTTGGGTTCTAGCAGGGATTTCGATGGGGTTGAGCATTTTAGTTGCTTGGGTCATATCTCAAATGATTTCTAAACCAATGGGCTTACTCGCTGTTCGAGCTGAAAAAATTGCCGGGGGAGATTTAACCTTAGACCCACTTCGGATTTCTAATCGGGATGAGATCGGTACTGTCGTTGAAGCTTTTAACCTCATGACGAACAATCTTCGTATGATGGTGAAAAAAGTGGGAACAAATTCAGAGCTCGTCGCGTCTTCCTCAGAGCAATTATCCGCTAGTGCAGAACAAACCAATCGCGCGACAGAACAAATCTCTGTTTCGGTTCAGGAAATGGCACAGGGAACCGAGAAGCAGGTTGCAGATGCAAATGAAGTGACACATGTCATCATCGAAATGGCAAAAGGAATGGGTCAGGTTGAGCAATCCATTCAGACTGTTGCCGAGTCCTCTGTTCAGGCAAATCATATGGCTATGGATGGAAAGCAGACGGTTATCGATACGATGGCTTACATGGCGTCCGTAGAGGAGAAAGTAGCCTCCACTGCTCAAATTATCGATTCCCTTGGAGAAAAGACGAAAGAGATTGATAATATCGTCACATTAATTACATATGTTTCGAATGAAACCAATCTGTTGTCTTTAAATGCAGCGATTGAGGCTGCGCGGGCAGGTGTACACGGTCGTGGTTTTGCTGTGGTAGCAGACGAGGTACGTAAATTAGCCGAACAATCCAATTTGGCTGCTAGTCAAATTAGTGAGTTGATTTTAAAGATCCAACATGAAGCAGAGGCAGCCGTATGTTCCATGAAGGAGGGTACATCTGCGGTTCATGATGGAATTGGGATGGTGGATAAGACGGGTAAAGCCTTCAATGATATTGTGGCGATGATTGAACAAATTACTGCCCAGTCGCAGGAAGTGAATGCGGTTGCCAAGCAGGTTGGCTCGGGGTCCAATCGGATGGTAAAGATGATTGAGCACGTAGCTAACATTTCTGCCCAGACGGCAGGGAATACCCAATATGTAGCAGCATCAGCTGAGGAACAGCACGCAACCATGGAGGAAATATCAGCCTCTGCTCAAGCGTTAGCCAAGTTAGCAGAGGAGCTGCAGCAAATCGTTAGTCAATTTAGATATTAAGGCGATCTGTGGGTGCCCTGAAGGTAGAGTTTTCATTCTAATAGATTCTGTTGATTAAGCCGGTAATCCTTTGTAGTAGGAGGATTACCGGCTTATCTTCTTTGTTTAAAGCCCACTTTGCTAAATGAAAATTTTTAGGTTGATGCACCTTGATTCTCTTTCTCTCTCGTGATACCATAATAATATCAATATGATATCACTGTATTAATACAGGAGGAGATGATTAGTATGACAGATAATCAAGTGTTTCGAATGAATGGCTTTTTGGCTTTGATTTTATCGTTACTATCTTTGTTGGTTGGTGCTTATTTGATTGTGAATGAAAATATAACAGCAATCCTCTTCTTTATTATTGGGGTGTCGTTGTTATCCGGTTTAACAATTATCCAACCCAATCAGGCTATAGTGGTCATGTTTTTTGGAAAATATTTAGGAGTGATTAAGGAGTCTGGCTTCTCGTGTACGGTTCCTTTTAGCTATAAGAAAAAGATTTCACTGCGGGTACAAAATTTCGAAAGCGGTAAGTTGAAGGTTAATGATATCGATGGTAATCCTATTGAGATTGCGGCTAACGTGGTGTATAGAGTTGTGGACCCTAAGAAGGCTGTTTTTGACGTAGAGAATTATCAGGAGTTTATTAAGATTCAGAGTGAAACAGGATTACGGCATGTGGCAAGTATGTATCCTTATGATAACCACGATCCTTCCCAAGAAATTTCGCTACGGGGCAACTCCGATGATGTGGCTAGGGAGTTACAAGAGGACTTGCAAAGAAGACTAGATTTATCGGGAGTAGAGATCATGGAGGCTAGACTGATGCACCTAGCTTATTCACCAGAGATTGCACCTGCTATGCTGCAACGCCAACAAGCCAAGGCTATCCTTGCATCCCGTCAAATTATAGTGGATGGTGCGGTTGGCATGGTGAAGCTCGCGATTGATCAATTAGAAAAGGATGGAACCGTCCATCTTGATGAAGAAAGAAAAGCAGCTATGGTCAATAATTTAATGGTTTCCATTGTTTCTGAACGTTCTGCGCAACCAATCATCAACGCTGGAACTGTCTATTAGAATGGCTCCTAAGAAAAGTTTCCCACTTCGTATCGACCCTAAGCTCTATGCAACCCTAGAGAGGTGGGCAGCCGATGAACTGCGAAGTGTGAATGCACATATTGAGCATATTTTGCGAGAGGCAGCGAAACGTTCAGGGAGATGGAAGGAAAATGAGGGAGGGAATAAGGAATAGGGGAGGAGCATGGTATCAGCTCTTCCTCTTTTTTATCCTTCGTGTCGTAAAACCTCTAGCTTTAGTTTAATAGACTATTATCATTAGAGAATAGATAGTTTAGTAAATGGCTATTTATCCTCTTCTTTATTACATAAATGAATGATTAAACAGAGTGTTGGCACGAACCCTTTCTTAACATGTTTTCATTCTGGTTTTATCGGGGGTACAAAACTTAAATAATCCCAAAATATTTAGCTGCAATTTGTGCTGCACACTCCGATTCGCAAACCGTGCAGTGGTGATCACCACTTTCAGTACCTTTGATTGCTCTTAATTTCTCAGGATCTATAGAAAGATTCATTTGCCTGTCGAAATCAAGCACTACCCGAGCATTGGCCATTTGCAAATCTCTTTCCCATGCTTTCTTGTTTCCTCGAGCAAGATCGGCCACATGAGCAGCAATCCGAGCAGCTACAGCCCCTTCTTTAACGTCTTGATCTGTAGGCAATCCCAGATGTTCGGCTGGTGTAACATAGCATAGAAAATCAGCTCCGGCAGCGCCAGCAATAGCTCCACCAATGGCAGAGGTGATATGATCATATCCAGGAGCTATATCAGTTGCCAATGTTCCCAAAATAAAGTACGGTGCATGATTACATAAACGTTTCTGTAACAGCATCGTTGCTTCTACATGGTTCATAGGAACATGTCCTGGGCCCTCTACCATTACCTGAACGCCAACTGCATGAGCTCTGGCGACCAGTTCGCCAGCAACTATCAATCCTTGAAGTTGTGCTCCATCCAGCGAATCAGCTGTACAACCAGGACGAATCGCATCTCCAAGACTTAGTGTAACATCATATTTCTTTAGGATTTCCAACACTCTGTCAAATTGTTCATATAACGGGTTTTCTTTCTCATTATGAATCATCCATCCCGTTAGGAAAGAACCGCCTCTACTGACTACATCCGTAATTCGTCCACTTTTATTAAGTCGGTTAAGCGTTTCTAAATTAAAAGCAGAGTGAATGGCCATAAAGTCAACACCATCCGCTGCTTGTTTTTCGATCGTTTCAAACATATCCTCTTCTGTCATAGCAACGATACTGCCACGTTTTTTAATGGCTTCAATTGCTGCCTGATAAATGGGCACCGTACCGACGGGAATGTTCGTATTATCTAAAGAGAGCCGTCTCATCCCATCAATATTTCCACCGGTGCTTAAATCCATAACCGCATCACAACCAGTAGATTCCACATTCTTTAGTTTTATTACTTCATCTGTCATCTCCTCACGGTCACTGGATGTACCGATAAGAGCATTTACTTTTATACGTAATCCCTGTCCAATTCCAACATAATTAAACGGTTTACGTACAATGTTTCTTGGAATAACGATTTTACCTGTAGCTACTCCTTCTTGTATTAATTGAATATCTACATTTTCTTGGGTAGCTATCCATTCCATCTCTGGAGTGATTTTACCTGCACGAGCGGCTAATACCTGAGTCATTTTGTTCATCCTCTCTTTTTACAACTCATTTGGGGATTATCTAAATACTTAGATGCAATCTTCAACGCACAGTATTTTCCACACATTGAACATGCTGTATTTGTTTCATTGTTCCTCTCTGTTCTAAACCGTCTGGCACGTTCGGGGTCGATCGCGAGTGAAAATTGCTTATCCCATTCCAATTTCTTTCTGGCACGTGAAAGTTCTAGATCCCATTCTTTTGCCCCCGGTAATCCTTTGGCTAAATCTGCAGCATGAGCAGCAATTCGGGCAGCGATTACGCCTTCATGAACTTGGTCAATATCAGGAAAACCGATATGTTCGGCAGATGTTACATAGCAAATGAATTCAGCTCCAGCCCAAGCGCTTACTGCACCACCGATAGCAGCACTTATATGGTCATACCCAGCGGCTATATCTGTTACAACAGGGCCAAAAACAAAATAAGGAGCTCCTTTACAAAGGCTTTTTTGTAATGCAACCGTTGCTTTAATTTGGTTAAGAGGTACATGACCAGGTCCCTTTACCATGACTTGCACACCTGCTTCTCGGGTTCGTTTCACAAGATCCCCCAGAATCACCATTTCTTGTACCTGAGCCCCATCTAACGAATCAGCTAGACACCCCGGCCTCATCCCATCAGCAAGGCTAACCGTTACATCGTACTTCCTAGCAATTTCAAGAACTCTATCATAGTATTCATACAGCGGATTTTCTCTCTGGTTATATAGCATCCATCCTATCAAATGGGAAGCTCCATAACTTACGAGTGGATCAATCCGTCCTTCTTTTTTGGCGCGTTCTACAATATCCATGGTCGTTCCACAATGAAGGGCCATAAAATCTATCCCATCAGCCGCCTGGCGTTCAATAACTTTGAATATTTCCTCAACACCCATCTTGACGAAAGAGCCGTATTTTTTACTGGCTTGGTTTATAGCCTCGTACAGAGGGACAGTACCAACTGGTGTAGTGGTCGTAATAAGCGTTTTTTTTCGCATAAAATGAATGTCCCCGCCTACACTAAGATCCATAATCGTATCTGTTCCAGCTTTAACGGCTGTTTTAATTTTTTCTATCTCGACACTACAATTCTCTCCCTCATCATACAATCCAACACTAGCACTAACTTTCGTTCTGAGACCTGTACCTATGCCAATAGGAGAAATATTTTGGCGTTGTACATTACGAGGGATAACGATAAACCCTTCAGCTACTCCTTTTCTTATAAATTCGGGTGTAACCCTTTCCTTAGTTGCTACTTGTTCCATTTCAGGTGTGATTAAGCCCTTTAATGCACTACCTAGTTGGGTCATTCTCATTACCTCCTTCAGATTTGTGAAACTCCCGTAAATATAAAAAAACTCAAGCCTAAAAGGCTTGAGTTTTCCATACTCAAGTTCAAAAATAAACCCTGATTACGAGAGTTTTTTTTCCTATTACAATAGGCAGGTCTCCTGGCTCTCGGATCATTGCTTTTCATCCAAGCCTTCCCAGGTTTCCCCAGTGACTTGAATAACTCCCCGAATACAGTGGCGGGCCCGCGCTTTTAACTTTCCTATTCTCCCAAATCATGGGCACCTATTGTATGATTAGTTCTTCAATTATAATTTTCGGACAGTTATATTATAGGTTTACAGGATATAAGTAGTCAATAACTATGAATGGAATCCATACACAGAATTTTAATGGAAAGCACTCTATTCTATAAAGTGTGAAGGTCAGTAATGTTAAAAACTTGAACAATACCTATGGTAATAATTAAAACTCCACCCAAACTTTGAAATCATCATAGGTTTCACGGATTAATGTTATTTTCGAGGGGAAAATAAATGAGGTGAAATCTAAATTCCTCATGAATTAAATTCTTACAATTCTTTCTTAGGAGGCTAAATTATGTCACAGAGATTTTCTCTCAATGATAAAACAGGGGATATCGTAACCACATTTCCTCAATCAAGCACTATTTTTAAGAAGTACAAAATTGATTTTTGCTGCGGTGGGAACAGACCAATTCAAATAGCAGCTGAAGAAAAGGGGCTTAAAGGAGAAGAGTTGCTACAAGAGATCCATGAACTGTGGGACCAATCTTCTGCACTTAATGAACAAAAAACCGATTGGATGAAGGCTCCTTTTGACCAAATTATTGATACGATCATACACCAGTACCATGCAAGTTTGTTCGAAAAACTGCCTGAAATCAGCCAATATGTTACAAAAATCATGCGAGTACATGGGGCCAATCATCCTGAACTTTTTCAAGTTCATGACTTATTTCATAAATTCAAAGCAGAGTTAGAAGAACACTCGATTCGAGAAGAACAAAATATTTTCCCTCTTATTTTAGATCCAACCAAACATAACAAAGCAGAATTAAAAACCGAATTTGAGAAATTAGAAAGAGAGCATGAGAGTTGTGGAAATCTTTTGGAACAAATCAGAGAAATTACCCATGATTACCAACTTCCGGAAGATGCATGCAAAACATATCAACTCACTTTTAAAAAGTTGATTGACTTTGAAGATGAAACGTTCCAACATGTGCATTTAGAGAATAACGTGTTATTTCCCAGAGTATTAAGTGAATAGAACCCATTACGAGGTCATCTTCAAATTTGTTTTTTGTATAAATTAGAAACGTAATTGGAATAATAGGATCTGTTGTAAACTACAACATAATTTGAGGAGGTTTTTCTTATGGTTCGTTTTCAATCTAATGTACAAGGTGTCCAGCAACAATTATCAGAAATTACAAGGGCTTGTCAACAAGCCACACAACTTGAAAATCAAACAACCAATCAACTACGTCAAATCGCCCAATTTGAACAATCTAATTCAACTCAATTACAAAGATTATCGCAAGCAGAGCAACAAACAGCACAACAGTTGCAAAATATCGTACAAACTCAGACACAAATTACTCAACAGCTTCAATACATTAACCAATTGTGTAACCAAGTAAGTCAACAAGTTCAAACGGTTGTTACTAATCCAGTAAACTGGCAAACTCCTTATTACACACAACAAAACACTGTAAACCCAACTGTTTGGCAATAATTTAAACGATAAGTAAAGATCTGGTGGCTTACGTATTAGGTATGTCTAATACGTAAGCCACTTTTTTCTTGAAGAAGATGTCATTTAATACCCATATCCAGGGTATCCATATGGATAATAGGGTGGATAGGGATAGGCTGAACAAGGATAGGTGGGACATGGATAGCGGTAGGGTCTTCTAGCAGCAACACCAGCGATAAAGGCTAGAGGTAAACCAATCCAGAAGAAGGGGAAAAATCGATATTGTCTTGAATCTGCTGCTATTTGATAGGATGATTCATCTGTTTCATGGGGTGCTGCTAAAATGACATGGTCTCCTTCGAAACCTACAATATAGCCTTTGTGGCCCTTTCCATCTTTCATTGTGACTTTAACAAATTTATTAATATGTGCTGTACAGAGTTGGTGAGATTCATGAAGTTGCATAGTGATCACTCCTTTCCCATTCACATAGAGGCTCTACAGTACCATATTAACTCGAAGAGGAAATGGATTGGGCACAGGGGAAGAAATAGGTGTTTTCATTAGGATCGATATTTCATAAATGGATCGTTTGGAATGATTTACATTTTTATTACATATTTCTCATTGGATATAATTGAAGTGATATAAGGATTGATTCATACATAATACAAGGAGGAGTTATGATAGCGAATTCATGATCAGCTTATAATGAAAGTGGCTTATGGATATGTGTTTCTGATAGTTCTTAATTTTCTCTCTGCTATTATACCAATTACAGAAAATCAGCCTTTTTCTCTTATGATGCAAAAGCTTTATCATCTAATCATAAATAGAATTGAGAAAAGAATCGGATAACATCATCTATTAATAGGGAGAGAATGAGATTGAAAACACAAAGGATTACGCTAAAATCATTAAGAACGAAACTGGTTGTTATGTTTTTAACCATCTTATTGTTAACCATTATTCCTATAAGCATTATAGTAAACATGAAAGTAAGAGATCAACTAACAGAGAATTATCTATCCTCCTCTCAAGAGAAAATTATTCAGGTCGATCATTCCATCAATCTTTTTTTTGATGCTATTGATAAAAATGTAAGTTATTTATCAGAAAATCCAACTACCAAAAAAGCAGACAATACATTAAGCCAATATATGGACAAGACGGCTGCATCTGATTTAAATATGGCTGCTTCAAAAAATGGAGGAATAGAAAAAGAAATTTATGATGTCTTTCTCCAATTTGCAAAGAGTCATCCAGAGTTGGCCTACGTCTATTTAGGTACCAAATCTGGGGGATATGTCCAATGGCCTGAAGGAAAAGTAAGTGAAAAATATGATCCTAGATCTCGCCCTTGGTACCAAAAGGCTATGGGGAATAGTGGTCAAGTAGTGAGAACAGAGGCCTATTATTGGGCCGCAGATAACCTAAGTTTAATTAGTACAGCAAAAACCATTAAGAATGAAAAGGGAGAAGTCATTGGAGCTATAGGAATGGATGTTGCACTCAATGGATTAACAAATCTCTTTAAAACGATAAAAATGGGTAAAGCCGGGTATGTTATGCTCCTTGATGAAAAGGGAACCGTGCTTGCCGATCCTAAAGATGAGAAGAATAATTTCAAAAATATTAAAGAAATACAAGGTCTTGATAAGGCAGCAAATATGACCACTGATTATTTTGAAACAAAAATAAATGGGGAAGATAGCATAGCGAATGTCTATACTTCACCAAAAACAGGATGGAAATTTATCGCTATTATTCCGAAAGAAGAGCTGCTAGAAGGTGCGAATAGTATAAAGATCATTTTAGGTATTGTAGCGAGTATATTTATAGTAGTAGGAATCTTGGTTACGGCTATCTTCTCTAATAAATTATCTAAACCGATCGTATCTATCTCCGAACATCTAAAAAATGTTGCTAGTGGTAATTTTAAAGCGGATATTCCTGAGAAGTTATTTAAAAATAAAGATGAGATTGGAAGTTTAGCGGAAGCTGTAAATACCATGCAAAGAGATATAAGAGTACTGATAAAAAATGTAAAAGACACCTCCTTGGAAATGGCCAATTCTTCTCTTACCTTATCTGAAATATCCCATAAATCTTCGTTGACGATTGGGGAAGTTGCCCTAGCAATAGAGCAAATTGCCACTAGCACGACGGATCAGGCTAAGGATGCAGAAGTGATTGCTAATATGAGCCATCAGTTTGGAATGAAAATTAAGGATAGTAATGATTTAATAACCGATGTGCACCATATCTCAAGAGAAACGAATGATCTCAGTGAAAGTGGAAAACAAATTATTAGGGAGTTATATGATACCATTTCTGA
>DATFAS010000215.1:0-2110 GCA_035254305.1 Bacillota bacterium | reverse complement strand
CATTCTATATAAAAAAGTAAATGAAATTTGGGAGAAAACCCACCAGCATTCTTTTGTGATTGGAATGGGAAAGGGTGATTTGCCTCGAGAATCCTTTATCAGATATATGAAGCAAGATTATGTATTTTTAATTGATTATTCAAAGCTATTTGCATTAGGATCTGTGAAAGCAAGGGATATTGAGACGATGGCTGCCTTTGCTAAACTTCTTCATGAAACACTTAACGGAGAAATGGAGCTGCATCGCCAGTATGCTAAAAGATTTGGGATTACAAATCAACAGCTTGAAGAAACAAAACCAACTCCAATCAATTTAGCTTATACCCGTTACATGCTGAATGTGGCCAATCATGGCACATTGGAGGAATTAATTTCTGCCTTGCTTCCTTGTATGTGGAGCTACTGGGAGATTGGCAAAATGCTTGCTAAAAATTATCCTGGTTCTGCTGACCATCCATTATATGGCGACTGGATCAAGATGTACTCTTCTCTAGAGTTTGGGGAACTTACCACCTGGCTTATTGATTTATTGGATCAACTAACTGAAGGAAAGTTAGATCGTGATTTGCAAATATTAGAAGAACATTTCCTCACAACGTCCCGATTTGAATACATGTTCTGGGATATGGTTTATCAGGGAGGGGATTGGCCTGTCTGATTCATCCGTTTTAAAAATAAATGATTTATCTTATTCTTTTCCAAGTGAGAAAAAGGAAATTTTTCAAAACCTTTCGATCGATGTGAAGAAAGGTGAATTTGTTTCAGTGATAGGGGCAAGTGGCTCAGGAAAAAGTACACTTTTCAAGCTGATCACCGGTTTGCTTGAACCAGACCAAGGACAAATCTGGATTAATGACAAACTAGCAGAGCGTCGATTGGGGAAAGTTGGGTTCATGCCGCAAAAAGATCTCCTCTTACCTTGGAGGTCGGTAATCGACAATGTTTCCTTGCCACTAGAGCTCACGAAGGAAAATAAGAAACAAAGGTTGATAGAGATTAACGAATGGTTATCCCGATTTGGTTTAGGAGGATATGAAAATGCCTATCCCCATGAATTATCCGGAGGGATGAGACAACGTGTAGCCTTTTTACGGACACTGATGACTAGAAGAGATCTCTTATTGCTGGATGAACCGTTTGGTGCACTGGATTCCTTAACAAAGCGAAAAATGCATAGATGGTTATTGGAACTATGGGGAGACCTGAAAAAAACGGTTTTATTTATCACCCATGATTTGGAGGAAGCCATTCTGTTAAGTGACCGGATCTATCTTCTCTCAAGTACGGAAAGCGAGCCCATTCAAGAAATGAAAATCAAACTTCCTAGGCCAAGGAGTTCTGAGCTTATTTATCAATCAGAGTTTATTGCAATGAGAAAAGAACTGGAGTGTCTAATTCAAGATGAAGGATAAATGGAAAAAGTGGACAGAAAACTATGGCCTGTTTCTGTTCGTGATGATCCTCCTGATAAGTTTGTGGGAATGGATAGTTCAAAAAGGGATTATCCCTGCTTTTATATTGCCATCTCCAACAGCGATATGGGGTTCACTCGTGGAAAATCATCAACTATTACTAGAGGTTCATCTGCCAGCAACACTTAAGGAAGTGTTGATTGGTTTCGGTCTTTCAGTGGCTGGTGGCGTACTTTTAGGGGTTGGAATGCATTTTTTTCGTGTGTTAGAAAAAATCCTTTATCCATTTCTCGTTATATCTCAAACCATCCCTTTAATTGCCATTTCTCCGATCTTTATTATGTGGTTTGGCTATTCGATTTGGAGTAAAATTGCCGTCACGATTTTAACGGCCTTCTTTCCTATTGTCGTAAGTACATATGACGGACTCAAAATGGGGGGGAAGGAATATCGGGAACTACTCATGACGATGGGGGCAAATCGTTGGGATAGTTTTAAGAAAATCCAGATTCCAATGGCGCTTCCTAGTTTTTTGTCAGGGTTGAAGATGTCGGTTGTTTACTGTGTTGTTGGTGCAACGATTGGAGAATGGCTTGGTGCAAGTGAAGGTTTAGGATATTTTAGCAGGCGAATGTCAGGAAATTTGCAGGCAGATGCAGTCTTTGCGTCGATCGTCCTACTTTCTTTACTAGGTATTA
>DATFAS010000214.1:0-8510 GCA_035254305.1 Bacillota bacterium | reverse complement strand
ATAACTTTACTCCAGTGCTATCAATAAAAAGCAGGCCTAAAAATAGGTGGAAAACGAAAAAAGGGAAGCTATTTCCTTTGATTTTTATAAAAAAACCATCAATACCAACGCAAAAAAGCAGCTACAACTTTGTAGATGCTCTTTTAATTATGCTACTTTTACTATTTTCAGTTCACCAATCAAATCTTTTGAAAAATTACCTTGTATGGCTTCCATTGTATTTTTCCAAAAACTCTATCG
The DNA here is from genome assembly GCA_035254305.1 of Bacillota bacterium. Taxonomy (GTDB): domain Bacteria; phylum Bacillota; class Bacilli; order Aneurinibacillales; family RAOX-1; genus DATFAS01. Next base: position 8,270 of record DATFAS010000214.1, on the reverse strand, counting down.
CATTGTAAATTTCTTCGGCGGCATCAGCACGAGTAATTTCACCTTTTGGATTAAATTTCCCCTCTGCGTCCAATTTAATAACTCCATACTTAATGGCACGCTGTATAGCGCCAGAATACTCAGCCTTTAGTTGATCTTCATCTTTAACCTTGATGTACATCATATTGATCATGGGCATCTCTTTTTTTACTTCCATAGCCCGAATCAGATTATATGTGAACTCTTCACGTGTTATTTTCTTGTTTGGATCAAAATCTGACGGGAATTCTAAACCGTTGACCGCTGCAATAATTAAAGAATTGCTATACCAAGCTTCATCATCAGCATTTTTAAAATAATCCGTAGCTTTTGGTGCTTTAATAAATCTTACCGAATCGAGATTAAGTCCTAGTGCCTTAATGATTAATTGTACCTCTTGAGCACCTGTAAGTGATTCATATGGAACAAAATGCTCGGAATCAACCCCTCCAACAATCCCGTTTTTCTCCAAATCTATAATTTTATCCTTTGCTACCACATTATCTATATCAGTAAAAGTAGAAGAAAAGGCATAACTTTGCCCGACAAAGGTTAGTTGTAACAAAGCAACTGCGGAAGTAGTGATCAATTTAAATTTTTTCTTCACAGAAGTTCACCTCAATAATGTTTTAATTTATATTCTATTAAATACAGACGATAATTGAAAAAAGAAGGTTGCACTATCAATATTTGATTCAGCCTCTTCTTCCTTTCAGAAGGAAGGATAGACATCAAACTGGGCAATCTTTCCCTGTCAGGTAGTTTTCTAGAGCCGTGAGAAGCCTCCGACTAGCCGTTTGATGATGGCGTGATAGGTGTCCCCTCCATTAACTCCCATCATCCTCCCCTTTGCCAAAGCCAGCTACAGCCCTTCCCTGCGGTACAAATCTGATCGCCTGTTTTCAATATAATCAAGCACCCCTTTCGACTGGATCGTTTCTGTTAATGGAATGGGGATTACAGCTAGATCTTCATTATTTAACGACTTGTACAAGGAGGTACCGGTCGGATGAATGATCTCACTTTCACCGAAAAAGATCGTATCATTCTCCAGTCCCACTTTGTTTGCCGTTGCAACAAACACATGATTTTCAATCGCCCTTGCCCGAAGGTATGTATGCTGATACGGCTGGTAAGGAACCATGTTCGAGCTTAGCACGAGTATCAATTGCGCCCCTTTAATGGTCAAAATGCGGGCAACCTCGGGAAACTCCATATCATAGGTAATCATAATTCCTATTTTGGCTTCCGGAATATGAAAGATCGGTATCTGCTCACCCGGAGAAAACCACTTCTTTTCATGGTCGAATAAATGTGTTTTCCGGTAGGTCCCTAACATTTCTCCTTGCCGATTGATGACAGCAGCCGAATTATAGATCCTTTCCCCATCACGTTCTGGAAAACCGACAATTACCCCAATCTCAAGCTGTTTAGCATGTTCCGCAATGCTTGCGATCATATCCCCATGGGCTGATTCAGCCAAATCAAACGCCCTCTCCCCTAAGAAGTAGCCAGTGGTATATAATTCTGGAAACAAAACATAGTCAGCTCCCTTATTGCTTGCGGCCGACATCGTTTCTAACACACGATAAACATTGGTTTCTTTATCGAATAAATTGCTCCGCAATTGGGCAATCGCCAAATTCAACGTCCCCATTTACAAGTCCTTTCTGTATTCTTTCATTTTTTTTACAATCGTTGATTGATCGACTTCTAGTACCTCTGCAACCTTATAGGTATTCCCATACACTTGGTAAGCCTTCAAAATCAGTTCCTTTTCGATCTTTTTCTTTGCTTTTTTCAGAGGCATAAACTCTACCCTCTCATGATACTCCACTTCCCTTTGTTCATCTTGCATCGGCAGGATTTTATCTAACATATCATGGCTATCCGTCACGACTAATCTCTCTATGGCATTTTCTAATTCCCTAATATTTCCTGGCCAATAATACTCCATAAATTCATGTTGCACCATAGGGTGAAGCTGTTTAAAACGCCCATATTTCTTGTTATATTTAGATAAGAAGCATTCCATCAGATAAGGAATATCCTCCTTGCGTTCTCTCAGGGATGGAATCGTTAGGGGGACCACATTCAAGCGGTAGTATAAATCTTCGCGAAATTTTTTCTCCTTCACTAACTGAAGCAGCGGTTTATTGGTAGCGGCTATGACCCGCACATGAATCTTCTTGCTTTCGGTACTTCCAACTTTTCTGATCGTATGCTCTTGCAGCACATTCAATAATTTCGCTTGCAAATTATAGGGGAGCTCGGCAATTTCATCCAAAAAAATCGTTCCCCCATGGGCTACCTCAAATAATCCCGTTGCCCCGCCCTTCCTTCCGCCAGTAAACGTCCCATGCTCATAGCCGAACAATTCGGCTTCAATGAGATTTTCCGGCAATGCTCCACAATTAACTGAGACAAATCGATTCTGGGACCGATTGCTAATCTGGTGGATCATCTCAGCGATGACACTCTTCCCGACACCTGACTCCCCTAAGAGAAGAACTGTAGAGTCCACATTGGAAATCGCCTGGATAATTTTGAGGATGCGCTGCATCGATGGGGATTCCATAATTAAGAGATGGGAGGTTGGAAAATGGCTCTCTGATAAGGTTGCAGGATTTAAGGGCAGATACGACACGTCCAGCAATACCACCATGTACGCTAGATCATCGGCTAGATCACGAAATTCGTTCCAAACATAAAAAAATTTCTGCCCATGCTGCGACACGATCACCTGGCTTTCTTTCCGATTCTTCGGGGCAGCTATAAAGTAAGATAGCCAATCTACATCCTGAAACGATTGCCCTTCTTTAAACAATGTTGTGCTTGTACCCGTAATGGCTCGGATGAACAGCTGCTTATCCAACAGCAACGATATACATCCGTCAGCTCCTATCTTATCTGTGATCACCATCATCCCTCTCTTTCTAATGCAAAATTTCATTATGATGAATTTTTTCATTACGATATGGGCTACATTCTCTATTTTTAATGAAAAAATTCATTATTGTCATCTAGTATATAGGCCAGAACCCTTTTAATCAACGGATATTCATAGTGATTTAAAATTGGCACATTTCTTGCGTTAATACTAAAAACAAAAAGGAGGGTTGAACAAATGCAACAAACAAGTTTAAAAAGAGAACTCTGTTTATCACAGGTAGTCCTCTTCGGACTCGCTTATCTTACTCCCATGATCGTATTCGGTATGTACGGAACGTTAGCGGAAGCCAGTCATGGTGGGGTTGTTCCTAGCTTCGTGATCGCGCTTGTGGCTATGCTTTTTACCGCTTACAGCTACGGAAATATGGTTAAAGCCTACCCGATTGCTGGTTCCGCTTACACGTATACTAGGAAAACCTTCAATGGACACCTCGGTTTTATGGTGGGTTGGGCTCTCTTGTTGGATTACATCTTTATCCCTATGGTTATTTGGCTCATAGGCGCACTTTACTTCGGGGCGATCTTCCCTAGTGTCCCCATGTGGGTATGGATTGTAGCTTTTATTGTGTTAACGACAATCGTTAACATTCTAGGCATCCACGTAAGCAATAAAGTGAACTTCCTACTCATGCTTTTTCAATTTTTAGTCATTACCATCTTCGTCGTTTTAAGCATTCATAGTTTACTGACCGGCATCGGAGCAGCCACCATTTTCTCAATGGCGCCATTTGTCAGCGAAGGCTCTTCCTCTCAATTCGTTCTTGCAGGCGCTTCCATTGCTTGTTATTCCTTTTTAGGATTTGATGCCATCACTACGTTCACCGAGGAAACGAAAGATCCTGAAAAAACGATGCCGAAAGCGATCATGCTGACAGCCCTTATCGGTGGTATCATTTTTATTGGTGTTTCTTACTTATCACACCTTGTGTTTCCGGATTACACCCAATTCAAAGATTTAGCAACAGCTGGAAATGAACTTGCGTCTATCGTCGGCGGCAACCTATTTAGTTCGATCTTTTTGGCTGGATTGATCATCGCGCAGTTTACGTCAGGACTTTCCGCCCAAGCCTCTGCTTCCCGATTGCTGTATGCCATGGGGCGTGATTCTGTTTTACCGAAGCGAATCTTCGGCTATATTAGCCCAAAATACCAAACACCTATTATTACGCTTGTTATCATTGGAATAATCGGCCTGCTTGCCATTCAATTCGATATTTTAAGCGCTGCCTCCTGTATTAATTTTGGCGCCTTTATCGCTTTTACGATGGTTAATCTAGCCGTTATCGTTCACTATTTTTGGAGAAACGGGAGGCGATCAGGCAGTGATATCATTTTCTTTCTTGTTATTCCGCTAATCGGAGCCATCCTAAGCATCCTGTTATTATTTAGCTTAGATCCGCTAGCCAAAAAATATGGACTTGTTTGGGGGTCATTAGGATTTATTTATCTACTCTTTTTAACAAAAGGCTTAAGACAACAGCCCCCTGAATTACACTTTGAGGAGACCGAATCAGATGAAAAACCATTGGACCATAGCTCTAGCACAAACCTTGATACAAGATGGGGATAAAGAAGCGAACCTGCACAACATGGAAGAAATAATCAAACAGGCTCACCAACAAGCAGCAGACCTACTTCTCTTTCCGGAACTGATCACGACGGGGCTTGCTTCTAAGGAAAACATCTCTCAGTTAGCGGAAATACGGGAAGGTACCACACTACAAAGGATGCAAGAGATCATTAGAAGATATCCCATGCATGTCGTCTATTCCTTTTTGGAATCAGAAGAAGACAACGTATTTATCACTTCATGCCTACTAGATAAGGAAGGGAAACCACAGCACTACTATCGGAAAACGCATCTGTTTACCGAAGAGAATAAGCTTTTTTCTACTGGGGACCAATTAGAAACATTCACAATCGAGGGGGTAACCTTTGGGCTTTTAACATGCTACGATATTGAGTTTCCGGAACCTGCCCGGACCTTGTGTTTAAAGGGAGCGGAAGTTCTTCTTGTCAATTCAGCGAACATGTCTCCCTATGAGAACCAGCACCGGATCTTCTGCCAAGCAAGAGCCATAGAAAATCAGTGCTACGTGGCCTACTGCAATCGGCTCGGAGAAAATGTTGACTATGTATATCGTGGAGAGAGTGTCATTGTCGATCCCTATGGCACATTATTGCTCGATCTGAAGAGTGAGGCAGAAACTCTCGGGATCACATCGTTTTCTCTACATCAACAAACCAAACAGCCTTATCGCTATTTAACCGAACGAAGACCAGAGCTGTACAGCGTGTAACAATTCACCTGTACTTCTCAAACTATTTGATTCTTATATTCCAAAAAAAAACCGAATTCCTATAAGCTATAAGTAAAATGTACCCTGTAGAGTAGACACATTTAAAAAGTCTAGCCAGGGTACTTTTTGTATAATTGAATCCATTTCATAATTGCCTATCATGGAATTTTAAGACTGATTTTTTATCATGAATATGAAGTAGTATGATTAACTATAACTTTAACTAATGAGAATTCACATAAAGAGGAGATCATGATGTCTGAGGCTGATAAAAAGAAATGGAACCAAAAATACAAGGAAAGAACGAATGATATTACTCTGCCCTCCCCTACCCCTATTTTGAAGGAACTGACTCCTATGCTTCACGGAAAATATGCACTTGATATTGCCTGCGGGCTAGGCGGCAACAGTGTATACCTGACACAGCTTGGCTTCTTCGTTACTGCTTGGGACGTATCCGATGTAGCCATTCATTACTTGCAAGATTTAAGCATTAAACACGAACTGGCCATAAAAACAGAAGTGAAAGATCTGGATGTCTTTCTAGAAGTGAATGACTCTTTCGATTTAGTTGTTGATACCTTCTACCTTAATCGTCCCCTGTTCCCACAGATTAAAAAATTAGTAAAACCGGGAGGATTGTTTTTGATGCATACATTTTCTCTTACCGATTCGCAGGCAAACACCCATATTTCGGATCAATATAAGTTACAGCCTTGTGAACTGAAAAATATCTTTTCTGAATGGGAGATCCTCTATTTTAACCAAAATGAAAAAGATGGATTACAATCTATCCTTGCTTGTAAAAAATGATGACGAACACCCTTTCCTACTCCCATTTCATTCTTTTCGTGTGTTCTATCCGCTACTTCAGTAACGAAAAACTACATTTTCGCGGGCTTTGGCTTGTGCTATTCGGCTTGGGGATACCCGTGCAGTAACGCTAATGGAATGCTTGCTATTACCGGATGATTGGTGATGACGATTAGTAGTATGGTAAAATAATGGAAAGGCAAAAGGAGGGGTTTTAAGTGATTCTGGAACCAAAATCGAACGAGAGATATACTTATGCTGATTATCTATCATGGAATAATGACGAACGTTGGGAATTAATTGATGGGATCCCATACAATATGACCCCTGCCCCTTCTCCCGACCATCAAAGGATATTGTTACAATTATCCAGAAAATTCGCTGATTACTTGGAAGGAAAACCGTGTGAAGCTTTTATTGCTCCCTTCGATGTACGTTTGTTTCCAAATGAGAATAAGAATGATGATAATGTTGTCCAACCTGACCTTACGATCATCTGTGACCCAACTAAAATTACCAAACATGGGTGTGAGGGAGTTCCTGATCTCATTATCGAAGTATTATCTCCTTCAACTGCGAAGAAGGACAAAAGGGAAAAGAAAAGGCTTTATGAACGAGCAGGAGTAAAAGAATACTGGATTGTAGACCCATTAAATCATACAATTGATATTTTTACCCTAACCGAACACCGGAAATATGAGGAATCCGAATTGTATGGGAAAGAGGAAGAAATTAAGGTAGGGATTTTTGAAGAATTGCTTATCCAATTAAATTCAATATTCGTAGAATAAAGAAGCAGGGAAATCCTGCTTTTTTGTCTGAAATAGATAATCTATACTTCTTTGAAAAAGGCACCTCTTCCGGTACCTTTTGGTTACATGACATATTTGGGATCTGTCATCCTCTCCACGACTTCCGCAATCACCTCATCTAATATCCCCCGAAGTTCTTTAAGCAACTGATCTGACAGCGCTTCCCATGCGTTGAAATTCAGATAAATAGAGGGAGTCGCTTAGTTGAATCAATCCGCAGCCGTTTCATAATACTCATTTTTTAATCCATAGGGAAACCCCGAAACAGCTCCACAGCCTCAAGAGTAAAATCCTGGAAAGATCCAATTGTTAGTTGGTCATCCGAGCTGTAGACTCCCTTTCGAACATATCTTCCATTTTCACTAAGGACGAAGATTTCGATGGTTTGCTCGTAGGGGGAAATGAGCCAGAATTCGCGGACTCCATACTTTTCATACAAATTGTATTTTTTTAAGCGATCAATTTTCGCTGTCGAAGGTGAAATGATCTCCGCAATCCATTCAGGGGGGCCATTGACTCCGCGATCAAGGATCTTGGAAGGATCACAGACAACAAATAGATCCGGCTGGACTGCATTTTTCGCCTGTTCAACCTCCTCTTCCTTACTGGAGGAAAGGTAGACATCAAACGGCGCAGCAAACACCTCGCAGTCTTTCCCTGTGAGATAGTTTTCTAAGGCAGTGAGCAGCCTACGACTAATGGTTTGGTGGAGGCGTGATGGAGAGGCGGTAAGATATGGTGCCCCCTCTATGAGTTCCCATCGTCCTTCCCAGTGGGTAATGTCTTCTACAGTGTACTTCTTGTTCGGTTCAATTTGAGGCAGCGACAACGAAATCACTCCAATAAGCAATCTATAATAATCCTCATTATACCATTAATTGTAAACCTATACCCTCACACAATACCATTTTGGTAGTAGAATGGATCACACTTTGTGGAAGACTCTTCATGGCCTCTTCTAAATGAAGGGACGGATTAACAAATGAAAAGTTCAAACGATCGATAAGCACCAAAATCAAACTTCTCCCAATAATCCCTTCAAATCCTCCACATAATACCGATTTCAAGACGAGCAAAGCATGAAAAGTGGGATCGTTATGTCGCCTAAACTTACGGTATCCTTTTCAAGGTAAGATAGGGTGAGCCAATTTCTTCCTTTCATTGCTCGACAATGGAGGGATCACCATTGGCATCATACTTCACTAATAATCAAGGCTTAACTTCTAGTAAATCCTTTGAAATATACTCATAAGAACTAGATTTATAAACAATTTTTGCATATTGCTCATGTCCAAACACTGTATGTACTAATAACCTATGATTAGAAAAGAGAAACCACAATAAGCTATGGAATAAATCAACCATAGAATCCCCC
>DATFAS010000213.1:0-28866 GCA_035254305.1 Bacillota bacterium | reverse complement strand
AGTACCTCTGGATAATATCGAAAAATGCCTCATAATGCAAGTTATACATTTTGAGAATTATTTTCATTTAATGTGGCGATTATGCAACAAAAGTATAACGTACACAGGGCTTATTTTAACAGCCGTTACCGAAAGAATAGCAGTTACTATAAAAACTGCTATCCTATCCTAACGGGAAGGTCATAACGACCGTTGTTCCTTTCTTTTCTTCGCTAATATACTCAATCGTTCCAGCATGATCAGCAATAATCTTTTGGCTAATTGTAATTCCAAGACCTGTCCCCTGGGATTTTGTTGTAAAGAAAGGCTTACCAATCGTGGTTAGGAGCCCTGTGGACATTCCACAACCTCGATCCATCACTTGAACGATAACATTGAATCCTTCTTTTTTTACTTGAACCACAATCTCCTCACCTTTTGGGCTAGCTTCAATGGCATTTTTGAGAATATTAATAAATACTTGCTTCAGTTTATTTTCAATACATTCGATATAAAGGCAATCCGAATCTGTTTTGATTCGAATCTCATTTTCCGATAAATGTGCTTGTGCATTCAGTAGATCAACAACCTGATTCACTAAACTCACAATATTTTTACTTTCAAATTCTAGTACCTTCGGTTTGGCCATTAACAGCAGTTCTCCAACTATACCATTAATCCGATCAACCTCAGAAATGATTAAATCATGGAAGCTTTTATAAAGGGAGGACCCGGCATACATTAGTTGTACAAACCCTCTAATACTCGTTAGAGGATTTCTTATTTCATGGGCAATTCCTGCGGATAGCTCCCCCAATACGGTAAGACTCTCGGATTGCTGTAAGAATTCGTCTGTTCTTTTGCGTTCTGTTAGGTCCCGTACAACGGTAAGCACGATCTTTCTTTTATTAAGAGTAAATGTCTTTATACTGATTTCTACGGGAATTTTCGTTTGGCTTTTCATAATCATAGCCCACTCAAAGCGTGCAGTCTCTTGTAGCGTTAACTCGAATGTCTTATTCCCGATTCCTAGGTAGTCTTGGTCTACTATACCTTCTAAATTCATACTCAGAAGTTCATCCTTGGTATAACCTAATTTCTGACAGGCTGTATAGTTAACATCTATGAAATTTGTAGCCGTTCCTTCCCTATCGATCTCATATAAAAATATAGCATCATCTGATTTATTAAACAGCTGATGATAGTTCATTTCTGACATTTTTCGTCTTGTTATGTCTCTTGATGTACATACATAAGCAATGATTTGATCGGCTTTATCTTTTATCGGTGTAATAGAAATCGTAACACTAATGATATCTCCATATTTTCTTAATCTATAGGTTTCAAAACCCGTTATTTCTGTTCCATTCTTTGACCACTCACGAAACACTTCTGTTTCCGTTTCTATCAATTCAGTAGGGATATCCGAGTGCTTTTGCTCTATTAGGTCATCTTTAGTCCAACCATAAAGCTTTTCATAGGAAGGATTAACATATAGCACTTCCCCTACTTGATTTACTAGGCAAATAGCGTCAGGGCTATTGCGTAAAAACAAGGTAATAAATTCATTAAACCGTTCTGCATCAACCATATTTAACATCTTAATCACCCATTTCAATACACATATACGCAATAATACCAATATATGTAATAATATTAAGTGATAAAAGTCATATCCATTGTTTAATTCAAATTATTTTTAGAAATTTAAGCTGCATAAGGGAAACTTATCATAAACCGTGTTCCTTTGCCCTTCTCACTCTCAATTTTAATTTCCCCGTTCATTTTCTTAATTGCATTAAATACAATCATCATTCCTAGTCCCGTTCCCTTTTCCTTAGTAGAATAATAAGGATTTCCTAGCTGGCTGATCTCCGTAGAGGTCATCCCTATACCCGTATCTACAATATCAATCAAAATTTTATTATTTTTATTGATTGCTTGTAAATTAAGCTCGCCTCCATTCTCCATGGCTTCAATACAATTTTTGATAATATTGACAAAACACTGGCGAATTTTCTGACGGTCACCAACAATAAAACAATCTTCATCTAATTCTTTCATACTAATCTTTACTGAATAGGTTTTCGCATATGGCTTCATAAGATTTGCTGCATACCCTATTTCGTGTGAAATATTTATCATTTCTACACTATCAAGGTCTGGCTTTGCTAATGTAAGGAATTCATCAATAATGGTTTTAGCCCGGTTTAATTCCTCTAAAGCAAACCCTACGAACTCTTTTCTATTTTCATGATCTTCTTCATCCTCCAACAACTCCACGAATCCTTGAGTTATGGTAATCGGGTTTTTGACCTCATGTGAAATGCTAGCTGCAATTTGACTCACTACATTCATTTTTTCTGCTCGTAAGAGTTCCTTTCGAATCCAATACCCCTTCAACATGGTTTCCATTAGATAAGTAACTAGGGCCATTGACACGCCTTGAATGACAAAATAGTTAAATGAAATTTGCTCATATTGAAGGACTGTGCCTGAGAAGATGTGTGAAAGAAAAATGGTCAAAAAAGCCGAAATTTCCGATAATAAGATCACAAGTAGAATTTTTTGGTTAAACTTTAAATTCTTAAAAGACCTATGAATGAGTGGTATACATATAAAAATTAATGAAATGACAATAAAATTAACATAAAGACCCGATTCACCAAGAAAAAGACGATAAACAATAATTGATAGAAATAACCAAATACCTACCTTGTATCCCCCATATAAAGCCCCTATAATAAAAGGAATTTGCCGCAGATCAAATAGAAATCCTGGGAAAAATGGGATTGGAAAGGTCATACATAGGATGATGGATAAAGAAAGGAGAAGGATTAAAAAAGGACGATTCCATTCTGTTTTAATGCTATTTTTGTCTAGCCAGAATACTTGATAAAGAAAAATCGGAAGTAAAATAAATAAGGTGTTAACAAGTAATCTCTCTAAATCATAGCTCATTAAGTTCCCACCTTCGTTCAAAAAATAGTCACAATTGATTATACGAAATAATTAAGAATAGCAATGTGACATTTCATACACCTATTTGCCCTTATGAGGAGCTAGGAAGTAGTGAAGAGCTTATTCTTTCCGTCAAAAAAACCCTAGAATAGAAACTCTAGGGCGTTTGTATTGATTCAATGATTTGAAATGGTACACTATTAAAATGATTGCATAATTCAAAAGGATGATTTTAAATGAAACAACGAGATATCCGAAAGAAACTCCGTCAAGCTCTACCTAAGAATATCAATGAAACTGAATGGAAAGGCCTACTTACTCAACCCTGCACAATTTCTAAGAAACAATCAACCAGTATTACTGTCGATCATTTTATTCCGTTGATATGGGGACATGGCGGTGATGTATGGGGAAACGTCTACCCCATCGATCGAACCTTAAACGGGTTAAAATCTTCTTATAATCCCTTTCGCTGGATTAAACGAAAGGAAGTTGCGCCTCTCGTGGACCGTAAACGTTGGGATGAATTAATCTACTCCCTAGCCCACCAAAGCGGCTTGACGGTAAAAGATTTCACCCAATATGTCCATTGGTGTGAGAAGAATACCCGTACATTAGAAGAGGTTCTAAAGGATCCCCGGCATTCCATTGAAATCTGGAAAGAAGCAATCACCTATAACTTAACCAAACCTGTCATTCCAGAACGTATCACATGATCCGGGTTATCTATAAGTATTTTTACAAGGAACTTATTTGTCCCAGGTAATGCCTTAGGACTAATATTCGTAATCTTTCCTTTGAAGCTTTTGGCTAATGAAGTTATTTCTGCTTCTACATCTTGATCCATTTTTAGTTCTTTAAGATTCGATTCTGGAACTTCAATGGATACATATATTTGATCAATGTTTACGACCGTCATCACTGCAGATCCTGGGGCAGCAAGCTCACCTGCACTAATATTCTTAGCGGCTATGAACCCTTTAATCGGACTTTTCAGTGTTCCGTTATCAAGAGAATATTGATTTAAACTCACCATTGCTTGAGCTTTATCAACAGCTGCTTTTGCTTCATCTTTTTCTTCTGCTGTTGCTCCGTTATTTGCTTTATCTAGCATAGCCTTTGCCTGTTCAACGGAGGCTTGGTATGCCTTTAGTGTTTCTTCAGTTGGCCCGTCCACTGCCATTTTTAGCTCACCTTGTGCGGAGGTATACCTTGCTTCCGCTTGGTTGAGAGCATTCACAGCATCTTCATAGGCTTGTTTCGTTGCGGCACCTTGATCATACAGGGACTTCACACGATCAAGATTACTAGACGCTGTCTCGAAGGCGGTTTTTGCTGCTACTTGGGACTCTTTAAGGGTAGTAATTTGTTCAGCGCGAGCTCCATTCTTTGCATCCTGGTATTTAGCAAGTGCAGCTTCATAGGTAGCCTCTGCGGCCCGCTTATCCTCTGCCCTCGAACCATTCATTAAGTCATTATACTTTGCTTGTGATAGGGCTAGATCTGATTTGGCACTTGCCAACTGTGCATCTAAATCTGTCTTCTCTAAAGAAACCAGCTCATCCCCCGGATTTACAGAATCTCCTACATCCTTTAATACCTTTTCTACTCGTCCAGAAACCTTGGATACGATCTGCACCTCATCGATTCCCGTAACTTTCCCCGTGAAGCTATGATCCCCGTTATTTTCTTCATTTGCCGGTTGATTGGATGCTGTAGACTGAGCATCCAATAATGCCGGTCCTGTTTGACTACAACCCGTAAGGGATACTGCTGTTGCAAGTCCCACAAGTATTGGAATGTATCGTTTCATAAATTCATCTCCTTGTTTAAGACCATCTACATTTCAGCGACTGTGTGAGCTTGTTCAGACTTCTCTGTTTTTCCTATTTTCGGCTCTTTCATTAACAATGTTAAAGGAATACTGAGAATAATAAAAATAACAGAGAATAAAAGCGTGTCATCCATTGCCTGTAACGTCGCATACTTCTTAACTAAATTAATCACTGTATTGATACCTAGACCATATGCCGTATCACTACTAAAGCCTAAGGCCGAATAATACTGTTGTTGACCCGCTAGAAAATCTGTATTAATTGGATTCGTTCCGTTAACTGTTTCCGCTAGATGAACAGCATGCGTTGTACCTTGTGTCATATAAATAGATGTTAAAATAGCAACACCCACGGACATGGCCATTTGACGTGTTACATTCATGAGGGCTGAAGCATTCCCTGTATCCTTCTTCGCAATGACCTGTAGAGGCAATTGCATGGACGGCATCATACAAAAACCAAGACCTAATCCTCGTAATGCCATAAGAAGTTGAATGTGCCCAGCGGTTGTATTCTCATCAATACGTGCAAGAAAGATTGTATTCACTACAGTCAACACTAAACCTAAGATGATTAGGGGCTTTCCACCATATTTTTTCATCAGAATACTACCCGATAACAACGTAATTACACCAGAACATAATGACTGTGGAAACATCAAGATACCCGTTTGCATGGCCGTATAGCCTAGTAAATTTTCTGCATAAATAGGGATTAAATAAACCGCGCCAAACATGCCAATCATGACAAAACACCCAACTAATACTCCATATGTATAGGTTGGTATCCGAAATAGGCGTAAATCCATTAATGGATGCTCTGTTGTATACTCATGATAGAGAAAAATTAGTCCACTAATTAAAGAAGCGCTAAAGAGACCCACAATATAAAAGGAGGTCCAGCCCTTATCCTCACCCTTCGTTACAGCTAAGAGAAAGGTGACAAGCATTAAGGTGGAGTAAAAGAATCCTAGATAATCAAAAGGAATTTTCTTCTCCGATATTGGAGTTTCTTGAAGAAAAGTCATTGCGATTAAAATACCGATTACACCAATTGGCACATTAATCGTAAAGATTAAATGCCAATCCAAATATTCAACAATCATTCCACTTAGCGTAGGTCCTATAGCCGGTGCGACCATAACAGAAATACCAAATACGCCCATAGCAGCCCCCATCTTTTCCATAGGAACCACATGCCACAACAATGCCTGCCCAACAGGCATGATGAGACCGCCTCCTAAAGCTTGAACTACACGTGCGGCAATCATCGTATTATTACTCCAGGCAACCCCACATAGCAATGAGCCTACAGTAAACATAACAAAAGAGGCAAGATAGACCTTCTTCAAACCAAATCGTGTACCAAGAAATCCTGTTAGTGGGATCACAGAAGCCATTACTAGGGTGTAACCCGTTAATACCCACTGAATTTCGTCTGGCGCTACACCAAATACATTCATCATCTTTGGAATCGCAACGTTAACGATACTGGTATCCAAAACAGCCATAAACGTACCGATAAGAATAGCAAAAACCTGTGGCCAGTAAGACTGTTTCATTCCATCACATCCTAAGAAAGCTACTAAATTGATTAATACATGTGCTTGATACTTTTCATGATTGATAAGAAGGTTATTACTTCATAAAGCTTATTCGACCTTACTATTTCACATGGACCTTTACCATGGTATTAAGGCCAGGCTTAAGATCATATGGCTTATCAAAAGAGATTTTAACCGGAACCCGCTGTGTAATCTTTGTAAAATTTCCTCCTGTATTCATTGGAGGCAGTAGTGAAAAGACGGACTGTGTCGCTTGACCAATCTCTTTTACCTTCCCATGAAAGACGGTCCCTCCATACATATCAACAGTCATATCGACTGCCTGTCCAACCTTAATACCTGCAATGTTCGTCTCCTCAATGTTCGCTTGAACATATAAATCCTTCTTAGAAACTACCATTGCTAGAGTTGTTCCTGCTCCGATTACTGATTCAGGCAATGCTGTTTTTTGAATAACAACACCATCTATTGGTGAATGAATAATGGCATTGTCAACGTTTGTCACGTTTTCCTGTTCAAGTTCAAAAAGAACCTGCCCTTTTTTCACTTCATCCCCTTCTTTTACGTTAACCTTAACAATTTTACCAGGAATCTTTGCTGCAATCTTGTAGATATCTCCAGTAATTGTTGCGTCATCTGTGGTTACATAGTAATAATCCTCATAAGCATAATATCCAACAATCACAACAATAGCCGCAATGACGGCTCCTATAAGAATCCTAGCTATTTTTTTACGGTCCGCTTTTGGTTTTTGGGTTGCAGTTCCCATCTCCATGTTTATCCACCTTCTTTTTGACTTCAATATAATCTTTTCTCTTAACTATGCATGGTAGGAATTTCAGCTAGAAGCTTCCTTAGTATATTCATAAGAGATTCTTGCTCTGGCACGCTAATGTGATCAATTAATTTCTTTACATCCAAGAAGTGCTTAGGAAGAACTTTCTCTGTTAATTCCGCACCTAATGAAGTAATTTTAACCATAACCATTCGCCGATCATTCTTATGATGGATCCTCTCAACATAACCGTCTTTCTCTAGTCCATCTATTAAACCAGTAATTGTCCCCCTCGTTACTCCTGAACAAATGGCAAGTTCTGAAGGCAGCAGCCCTTTCCCCGAGTCCTTATATAATTGCAATAATATTTTCATTTTCCCCTGGGAAAGTCCGTAGTCTGAAAGATACGTATGAAAAGCGTTCGATAATTCCCCAACCGTTTTCAATAAAATAAAAATAATTTCCATAGAAGGAACATCAAGTTGAGGGATCCTCTTCTGAAGATCTACTAAGTCCTGGTGGTTAGGAAAAGTATGTAGCTGTTGATTGTCCAATGTAATCCTCCTTCCCAGCTAGTTTTATACCATATAGTATGGATCTAAATTATATTCCAGTCAACCATTAATTGTATAGGGAGGTACCCAAAAAAATAGGTACCTTTGAATCTTTCTGTTATTTGGTATAATTTGGTCAGATAATTCAAGAAGGTGATCGATATTGACCCGCCTAAGCTTTCATCAAAAGAACCTTATTCTCTTTGATGAAAAAATTGAGATTCTTAAAAAATACGAAATTTATTGCTATCAAGTTACCTTTTTTCTATTAAAAAAAGAGAAGACTGCCATTGAGGCAGCCACTTACTCACTATTTGAATTAAGTCAGGATGAAGAATTTTTTCTACTAGATGATCTTTCTCAAAAGAGACGAGTAAAATCTCTAGCTATGAAAAATTCAGTTATTTTGTACAATAAGCCACTCTAAAGATAAGTTCTTTCTCCTTAATTAGAGTATCCTAAATCAAAAATTGTAGGACAAGGTCGAGGCCACACTAGTTTTGTCGATACCATTTTAATTTCCAATATCTGTGGTATAGTTTACTTACTAAACTGTATGTGCTTACTACTGGAGGGAAAAATCATGTATTTGAAATTAACTAAGGAAGACATTTTAAGCTCTTATAATACCTATCAGCTAGAAGTTAAAAAGAAATATTTGCTTGACCTCTTATTTCACTCGTCAAACCTTCCTAATTTAGATCGTATGGATATTCATGATCTACTCCAACTCATCCAATCTCGATTAGAATTTTTCCAGGACGAACAATCGTCTAAAGAAAGCTTTGCTTGTAGCAGCTTAGTTGCTGTTATGCGTTGATAGAAATTCAATCCTTGTTATAAATTTGATAAGCCTAAGAGTAAAATAAAGTCACTATGGTTGAACTGCACCCCGATTATTAGAAATACCTAACAATTGGAGTGCAGTTTTATTTGGTGACTTTATTTCTCATTTTATTACCGCATGATTAAATTCTTTTGATTCTTTGTTTCGACAAAATCCTTTGTCACCACAACATTTTCAATTTCTGTTGAACTAGGTAACTCAAACCGTAAATCAAGTAGAATATCTTCAAAAATCGAACGAAGCGCACGTGCACCGGTTTTCTTGTCGAAAGCTCTCTTAGCAATCAGTTCTAATGCTTCTTGCTGAAATTCAATTTCCTTACCGTCAATTTTAAATCGCTTTTTAAATTGCTTGACAAGGGAGTTTTTGGGCTCGATAAGAATTCGAAGAAGACCTTCTTCATCAATTTTTTCCAATCCAACCAATACTGGCAATCGTCCAGCAAGCTCTGGAATCATTCCAAATTTAAGAATATCTTCTGGCTCAACAAGTGTTAAGATCGTCTTTTCATTTAATTCTTCATTTTCTAAATTACCGTTTAGGAATCCGACTGCATTCTTCTTATTCAAGCGTCCTTTGATTATATCGTCAACGCCTTCGAAAGCCCCTCCACATATGAACAATATATTTGTTGTGTCTACTTGGATGAACTCTTGGTTAGGGTGTTTACGGCCTCCCTGAGGGGGAACGTTTGAGACTGTTCCTTCAATTAATTTTAATAGGGCTTGCTGCACCCCCTCACCAGAAACATCGCGGGTGATACTCGGGTTTTCAGACTTACGCCCAATTTTATCTATTTCATCTATAAAAATAATCCCTCTTTGTGCTTTCTCTACATCAAAATCAGCGGCTTGCAACAACTTCACCAAAACATTCTCAACATCTTCACCCACATACCCTGCTTGAGTTAGTGTTGTTGCATCGGCAATTGCAAATGGAACCTCAAGCATTCTTGCTAAGGTTTCAGCAAGTAGGGTTTTACCACTACCACTAGGTCCTACTAATAAGATATTTGCCTTTTTTAATTCCACATCTTCTTCATCTTCGTCATTTAGAACAGTAAGCTCTTTAAAGTGCTCATAAACCGCAACAGAAAGAACTCTCTTCGCTAATTCTTGACCGACAACATATTCATCCAATAGGGCTTTAATTTCTTTTGGTTTAGGAATATCTTCTAGATTTACAGTGCTATCAGAAGACATCATTTGCTTTACAGTTGCAGCACCATTAATAATGCAATCCCCACAAATAAAGGCACCTTTGCCTTGGAACATAGGTTTTCCCTGATCACCTGTTTGTCCACAGAAAGAACAGGTTGGAAGATGTTCATGATTTGATTGAGTCATTCTACTTGCTCCTTAAATTTTTATGGATAAATTATTATTTCTTTTCATCATAACATATTTCAAGGCAAATTTTACTTCACAGTAAAGATGCTTGAATGGACGTTTTTTTCACTGGGTATTTGGCAACCCTATTACATGCTTTATATATTTCAAATCCTAGGAGGAGAGATTCGAATGGATCACCAACAGGACTATGATCGAAATCATGACCGTAGAGATCGGATTACCGATCGGTCATTGAAAGATGTTCTAACCGAGAGTATCGATATGGAAGAAGAATTAATGCGTAGATATCTGATTGCAGCGGAAAAAATACACGATAATGAAGAACTACAAATACGCTTAAGAAATTTTTCCGAAGGAAATGCAAAAAGATCAGCGCAGCTCATCGATGAGATGCGTGATCTTTGAGAAGACAACTATTAGGAAGAATAGGAGCTTAAAAAAGCTCCTATCCTTGCATGTTCATTGCAGGTTTAAAAGAATTTTTTCTTTCACTTTTGGAATTTTGCTGCGTAGATAGCTCACTAAACATCGCAGCATATTGCTTTACTTCCCCTGCTTCATTACGAATGGCGCTAATCGTTAGCCACTCCACATAGACGTCTCCATTTTTCCTTTGATTCCATACCTCACCTTGCCAAGCACCTTCTTCATTCAAGGCTTTCCACATGGTTTGGTAGAATTCTTTTCCCTGCTTATCAGATTTAAGAATTCGCGGAGTCTTTCCAATGACTTCTGCAGGAGTATATCCGGTAACCTCTGTAAAGGCAGGATTCACGAATTCAATAATTCCTTTTGGATTGGTTACCATGACCCCTTCGATGGTATGTTCTACAATACGTCCCGAAAGCTCTAATCTTTCATGATAGTATAACCAGATCACAAGAATTAAGCTTGCTAAAGCCACCTCGGACAAAGCCATAAATCCAATGGAATAATGCCCAGTTAGATCGAAAAGGAAGGTTAAAATTAACGGTGGAAAAAAACCACCTAGCCCACCCATGGCAGATACAACACCATTAGCAATTCCTGCTTGTTTTGAGAAATACAATGGAACAAGCTTAAAGATCGTTCCGTTACCAATTCCAGCACAAATGGCTATACTAAGGCACCCTAGCGTATACAATCCTATAGCTGGTGAGAAGGCAAGAAGTACTGCCGATAAGGTAAATCCTGCAAAAACAAAGATAAGAATCTTGTAAGGATTCACCTTATCTCCTAACCAACCACCAATTGGGCGAAATACTGTTGCCAAAGCGATAAACCCCGCCGTTCGCAAACCCGCATCAACCTTAGCAATATGGAAATAGGAAACTAAGAAATTAGGTAAATATACAGTAAAGGCTACAAAAGATCCAAAGGTAATAAAGTAAAACAAACTAACTAACCAAAGCTTCTCGTTGCGATAAACTCCCTTAACTTGATCCGTTAAAGATGAGGTTATTTTCGATTCTCCACGGTCTCCAAAGAAGAAAACTAGAGCAGCAAAGGCAATCAGAAGCCCCATATACAATTGAACAGTGGTAGACCAACCAAAATGGTTGGCAAGGATTGGTGCACTGAATGTTGTAATGGCTGTCCCGATATTTCCCATACCATAGATTCCATTGATTAAGCCATGCTTTTCCTTAGGATAATACTTTGGGAGAGAAGTAACTCCGACAGAGAAAATCCCTCCACTAATCCCTAAGAACAATCCACCGATGACCAAATCGGTATACGAATGAGCTTGGCTAACATAAAATACAGGAACAAGCAATACCAGAAAGCTAATCATGAGAATGGTTCTTGCACCAAATCGATTCGTCCAGTAGCCAACCACAATTCGAAGGATCGAACCTAATATAACAGGAATAGCTGTAACTAATGCTGTCTGGCTAGCAGTTAAAGGAATCTCTTCCTTAATGAAAGGCATTAGGCCTGATAAGATAACCCATACCATAAAGCTTAATGTACAGCTAAGCGTCAGCAATGGAAGCTGCCACTTTTGGACCCTCATTATACTCCCCTCCTCCTAAACAGAACAAAGCTACGTGTTAAGTAATGTAGTGGAAGAGTTAAAATATGGATTAAACGTGTAAATGGTAAAAAGATAAAAAAGCTAATGGCACAAATCACATGCACCTGGAAAATGAACGGAACATTCTGCATATAGCTTGTATCAGGTGAAAGTGTAAGCACTCCGCGAATCCAAGGAGCAATCGAAGTACGATAATCAAAGCCTGTGTGACCAAGAGCATTTGTTGATGTTGCACTCATACCTGTAAACATAAGTATTAATATAAGAATGAGCACCCATTTATCTCCCACACTACTTGTTTTACTAATTCGTGGGTTAGTGAATCGTCGCACGAAAAGGAAAAGAGCTCCTAGTAATGTAGCTACTCCTGCAATTCCCCCAATTCCAATTGCCATCATATGATAAAGTTCATCTGTAATTCCTAATGCCTCATGTACAGACTTTGGAATTAATAGACCCATCACGTGGCCACCGAAAACAAACACAATCCCGTAGTGGAACAACATACTACCATAGCGTAGATATTTCTTCTCAAGCAATTCACTTGATTTCGCTGTAATGCTGTAGGGGTCCTGGCTGAAACGTTGCCAGGTACCCAAAATTAGGATTACAAGAGCTAAATAAGGGTAAATTACCCACCAAAACTGATTCCATAAATTCATTGCTTGTCTTCCTCCTTAACTATCGGATTTAAACCGTACGCCTCCCATATAGAAAGAACAGAAGCAATGATATGCCAATAAGGGCTATCGACATTCTGGAATTCACTTTGTTTTTGTTTAATTACTTTTTGATAGTGGTCAATCACCCAGCGAATTGCATCAATGGGTGCATGCGCACAAAATTCCAGAATAAGTGGAAGATAATCAGGCATTTCTTCATCTACCACATTGAAGCCATTCATTGTAAAAAGCTCTTTTAACTCGAGCAACACCGTTCCGCGTTCTTTTTGCTCTCCATGCTCGGCATAGGTCAGATAAAGGTTCGTCTGTTTTCCAAAATCAACAGTCTGTACATAAGATTCGATCCAATCCTCTTTGTTAGCTTGCAAGTAAGTATCGAGGAAGCTTTCTAGATGCTTTCTTGTTTGCTCGTGTTCAATTGAACTGATCAGATCTTGGATTTCTTCGATTTGACTATTCCATTCCGTCGGATAAAGCAGTAAAGCAGAAGCTATTTCTAATGACGTACTTAACTCTTCCATCACGATTCGTCCCCCTTTCTTTCTAGAACACTCCGCAGGAACCAGGTCCCCCATTGAAATCAAGTCCACAAGAACCTTGTTCTCCATAAAGGTTCGATACACTTTCTCTATGTGCAGGCGGAATCACGAAACGATCATTATATTTAGCAATGGCTAGTAACCGGTACATTTCTTCTAGAGATTTCTCAGTTAAGCCTAAGCTTTCTAAGGTTGCTGTAGCAGGTGTTTTTCCCGTATTCTTTGCACGCATATAACTACGTAAAGTGGCCATCTTATGAAGGACAGTTCGAACGACATCTACATCCCCAGCAGTTAGAAGGTTAGCAAGGTATTCTAATGGAATACGCATATTATCAATGGCAGGGAAAATATCTTCTGGTGCAACATTAGCACCTTTTCCTTCGATACGATTCATAATTGGGCTTAATGGTGGAATGTACCATACCATAGGTAATGTGCGATATTCAGGGTGCAATGGTAAGGCAATCTTCCAATCTACAGCCATCTTATAAATCGGAGAACGCTGTGCATACTCGATCCAATCTTGCGGAATTCCATCCTTCAATGCTTGTTCAATCACTTTTGGATCGTTTGGATCTAAGATTAAGCTTAATTGAGACTCATAAAGATCTTTCTCATTAGCAACAGATGCAGCTTCTTCCACTCGATCAGCATCATATAGGATGATTCCGAGGTAACGGATACGTCCTACACAGGTTTCAGAACATATCGTTGGCATACCTGCTTCAATTCTTGGGAAGCATAAGGTACATTTCTCAGCCTTATTGGTTTTCCAGTTGAAATACACTTTCTTATATGGACAGTTGGATACGCACATTCTCCAACCACGGCAAGCATCTTGGTCAACAAGAACAATTCCATCCTCATCACGTTTATACATAGCACCGGATGGGCAAGCTGATACACAAGCCGGGTTCATACAATGTTCACATATACGTGGAAGATACATCATGAACACATCTTCGAATTCCATGCGAACTTCTTCTTGCATCCCACGAATATTTGGATCAAGTGGTCCTGTCTTTGGTGCACCAGCTAAATCATCTTCCCAGTTTGGACCCCATTCGATTTTCTCCATTCTCTCACCTGTAATGACAGAACGAGGGCGAGCAACAGGTTGGTGCTTCTTCTCAGGACTATTCGTCAATGCTTCATAGTCATATTCCCAAGGCTCGTAGTACTCATCAATGGTTGGTAGATTCGGATTGTGGAAGATATTACGGTACTTCTCTAAGCGTCCACCTGATTTTAGCTGAAGCTTTCCATTCTTAAGCTCCCAGCCACCATGCCATTTGTCTTGGTCTTCCCATTGTTTTGGGTAACCAACGCCTGGCTTTGTTTCCACGTTGTTGAAATACATGTATTCAGCACCTGGACGATTTGTCCAGGTGTTTTTGCACGTCACACTACAGGTGTGACAGCCGATACATTTATCCAAATTCATGATCATTCCGACTTGTGCCTTAATCTTCAAGCCAATCAACCTCCTCTAGTTTACGTACCACCACGTGCAAGTCACGTTGATTTCCTGTTGGTCCGTAGTAGTTAAAACCGTAGCTGAATTGTGCATATCCCCCAATCATATGGGTTGGTTTCACATGAATCCTAGTTGGACTATTGTGTGTACCCCCACGATTCTGGGTTAACTTACTTCCAGGTACATTAATATGACGATCCTGTGCATGATACATAAATGCTGCTCCACGCGGAATACGATGTGAGACAACAGCACGTGCTACCACTACACCATTACGATTGAAGACTTCGATCCAATCATTATCGGCAATATTCACATCTTCTGCGTCGTCCTTGTTCATCCAGACAGTTGGACCTCCTCGGAACAACGTCAACATAGTTTGACTATCAAAGTACATACTATGAATCGACCACTTGTTATGTGGAGTCAGATAGTTCAATGTAATTTCCTTACCATTCCGTACAGGTCCTTTATTCGAACGGAATGGAGTATGCTTAAGTAATGGTTTAAAGGTTGCAAATGCTTCTCCCCACTCAAACATCATTTCGTGGTCAAGATAGAAGTGCTGACGGCCCGTTAATGTTCTCCACGGAATCATCTTCTCAACATTCGTTGTGAATGGAGAATAACGTCTTCCTCCTGTTTCAGATCCACTGAAGGCTGGGGACGTGATTACTGTTTGTGGTTGTGCTGTGATCATATCGAAGCTCATCACGAATTCTTGGCGTTCTTCAGCAAGATCTTTTAGTTCCAAGTTGGTCTTCTTCTCTAAGGACTCCCAAGCTCTTACTGCAATATGTCCATTCGATGTAGAAGAGAGATGAAGGATCGCCTCAGCTACCTGACGGTCTGTGCTTAGATCAGGCATTCCTTGGTCATTGGTACCTAGAATCGATTTTAATTTCTCGTATTCTTTTTCTACAGACCACGAAATTCCCTTTGTCCCACTATTGATTGCACCTGGTCCGAGTGTAACCATCTTGTTATAGACCTGAGTAAAATCACGTTCGACAACATGGATCTGCGGGAAGGTCTTTCCAGGAATCGCTTCACATTCGCCCTTCGACCAATCACGAATTTTACCATATGGTTGTGCTAACTCTTGTGGTGAATCATGAAGAAGTGGAGTTGCCACAATTTCTTTCACCGGTCCATCGAACTGCTCTTTTGACATTTCAGAGAATGCTTTCGCTAGATACTTAAAGGAATCCCAGTCTGATTTCGATTCCCATGGTGTGCTAATTGCTGGATTGAATGGATGAATGAATGGATGCATATCCGTACTGCTTAAATCATTCTTCTCATACCAAGTAGCCGCGGGTAATACAATATCGGAATAAAGCGGTGTTCCGGTCATACGGAAGTCTAGAGAAACGAGCAAGTCGAGCTTTCCTGCAGCTGCTTCCTCTCTCCACTGAATTTCTTCAGGGCGAAGAGAATCGTTGTCATCATTTAATAATCCGTGGGTAGCTCCTAGTAAATGGTGAAGGAAATATTCATGTCCTTTACCAGAACTTGAGAGCAAATTCGAACGCCATACAAATAGTGTTCTTGGGAAGTTTACTGGATTATCCGGATCCTCAATCGCAAACTTCACACGCTTAGACTTCATTTCTTGGACTACGTAATTCGCTATTTCTTGAGGCGTATTAGCTCCAGACTTGACAGCTGCTTCATATAATTCAATCGAGTTCTCATCAAATTGCGGATAGCTTGGCAACCAACCTAAACGTGCAGCAAGAACGTTGTAATCACCAGAGTGACGGAACTTACTGTTTTCAACAAGTGGTGAAATCATGTCGTCAATCGGTGTATCCTCATAACGCCATTGATCGGTAGCAAAATAGAAGAAAGATGTTCCATTCTGTAGCTTAGGTGGACCAGACCAGTCACGAGCCATGGCAATTCCTTGCCATCCCTCTACAGGGCGAAGTTTTTCTTGTCCAACATAGTGGGCCCAACCGCCGCCGTTCACACCTTGTGCTCCAACCAAGAATATAAGGTTCAAGATCGCACGATAGATGGTATCCGAGTGGTACCAGTGGTTAACCCCTCCGCCCACAAGAATCATAGAACGACCGTTTGTATCAATCGCATTCTGTGCGAATTCACGAGCGATTTGGATGACCATATCACGGGGTACACCCGTTATCGCTTCTTGCCATGCAGGTGTGAATGGAATGACATCATCATAGCTAGTAGCTACATCTCCGCCCAAACCACGATCAACAGCATAGTGTGCAAGCATAAGATCATATACAGTTGTTATATATTTCGGTCCATCAGCACCTTCGATCTTGATTACTGGTACATTACGGCGGTACACTGTATTCCCCTCTTTGTTAAAGTAAGGGAAATCAACAGCAACTGTTTCATGATCCGTATCGATTAAGGTCATAAGTGGATCAATGGTTTGTTCTGTTTGTTCATCAACTAGATTTAGATTCCACTTACCTTCTTCACCCCAACGATTTCCAAGTGTTCCTTGTGGTATGGCAAATTCCTTGCGATTTTTATCCATCATTACTGGCTTCCACTCTGAATTATTAGTCGAACGACCAATGTCTTCAGCGAGTAAGAATCGATCGGAAACGAATCCGTCTCCATTCGGCTTTAAGGTTATAAAGAAAGGAAAATCAGTATAACGTTCAGTATAGTGATTGAAATAATCGGTTTTATTTTGTTGATAGAATTCCTTAAGGATAACATGTCCCATTGCCATAGCAAGGGCGCCATCTGTTCCCGGCTTCATGCACATCCATTCATCTGCAAACTTTACCATCTCTGCATAATCTGGACTCACAGAAACTACCTTCGTTCCACGGTAACGTGCTTCAGCTAAGAAGTGGGCGTCTGGTGTACGAGTCATTGGGATATTCGTTCCCCATACCATAATGTACTGTGAATTGAACCAATCACTACTCTCTGGTACATCTGTTTGGTCACCCCAAACTTGAGGCGATGCTGGCGGTAGGTCTGCATACCAGTCATAGAAACTAAGGAGTGGTGCTCCAACTAAGTTCAAGAATCTAGCCCCTGATGCATAACTAACCATTGACATAGCAGGGATCGGAGAGAATCCTACGTTTCTATCTGGACCGTATTTTTTAATATTGTAGATCATAGATGCAGAAATAATTTGAGATACTTCTTTCCAATCTGCGCGAACGAGGCCACCCTTTCCCCGGGCTGATTTGTATTCCTTTGCCTTTACAGGGTTTTCAACTATGCTTGCCCAGGCTTTAACGGGATCTTTCTTTTCTGCTAAAGCGGTTCTAAACAATTTTAATAGACGGTGGCGGATATATGGATATTTCACACGTAATGGGCTATAGATATACCAAGAAAAGCTGGCACCTCTCGGACACCCTCTTGGTTCAAATTCAGGCATATCAGGTCCAGTCGTTGGATAGTCAGTTCTTTGACCTTCCCAAGTGACAATTCCGTTCTTTACATACACGTCCCAGCTGCAAGAACCAGTACAGTTAACTCCATGCGTTGAACGAACTTTTTTATCATGCTGCCAGCGATTGCGATAGAATTGCTCCCAATCCCGACTTTGATTTGTTAAGGCACTATGTCCATTTGAATATTTTTCTTTTGTTTGGAAAAACCTAAGCTTTTTAAATAAGCTCACTTTTGATCCTCCCCCATCGTTCTTTTTCTATTACTGTTTTACATCATAACCTCAGTTATAACCTTTGTGTGTGAACAAAGTCACACGAAATTTTAGTAAAGATGAAATTTCAGGAATTTTTTTTGGAAAAGCTTTGTGAAGATGAGAAAAATAATATTTATGTTTTGGACAAAAATAAAAGGACGCCTCCCAAATGACATGGGATCGCCCCTTTTGCTTATCTTAATTTAGCTGTGAAATTCCCGAGATTCTCCTCGCCCCAAAGCATAGTATATTGATCATCATTGGCAATGGGTCCAACACCTGCTGGTGTACCAGTAAAGATGAGGTCTCCTGCACCAAGACCGAAATGAGCAGCAGAAAACTCAATAATCGTTTGTAGATCAAATAGCATATCGCGAATGTTTCCTAGCTGAACTGGTTTTTGATTCTTAAGGAGTGAAAAATTAATTTGCTGACAACCCTCCACACCTGGAAAAGGAATAAATTTCCCAACCACTGCAGAATTCGGGAATCCTTTAGCTAATAACCATGGATGCCCCTTTTTCTTCAGTTCACCTTGTACATCACGCAAAGTGAAATCAATCCCTAATGTCATTGCGTCAACAACCTCTTCTACCTTCATCCCTTTTTCAAACGGTTTAGAAATTCGAATCACTAACTCTATTTCATGATGTACTTCCCCACGGTTTCCCGGGAAGGTGATTTCGTTCCCATTCGCTTCTACTAATGCATGGGTTGGTTTAGAAAACATGAAAGGTGAAGTGGGAACAGCATTCCCTAATTCTTCAGCATGTAATCGATAATTTCTCCCTACACAATAGATATTTCTTACGTTTTCCAATTCAATTCATCCTTTGCTGTTTGATCTAGCGTGCTTTCACCATGCTACCCTCTAATAGAAAAGAGCTTTCCTATTGTATTTTACCATATTTGCCCATACAATCCCATAAGGGGATTTTCTGATCACGTATACATATTCAATCCTGCCTTTACACTAAATAAGCTGCAGATGTTGTATCGTATCTGCAGCTTGACTGTTCTCATTCTATAAAATTTTACTTAAAAAGGATTTTGTCCGTTCCTCCTGAGCATTCGTGAAAATTTGTTCTGGTGTGCCCTCTTCTACAATGGCCCCATGATCCATAAAAATCACACGATCTCCTACTTCACGAGCAAATCCCATCTCATGGGTCACAACAACCATCGTCATCCCTTCAAGAGCAAGATCCTTCATGGTTTTCAAGACCTCTCCTACCATCTCGGGATCAAGTGCAGAGGTAGGCTCATCAAATAACATAATTTCCGGTTTCATAGCAAGTGCCCGGGCAATAGCAACACGTTGTTGCTGGCCTCCTGATAACTGATCTGGATAGCTGCTTTCCTTATTAGGTAGTCCCACTTTAGTTAGTAGTTCACGAGCAATCTTTTCACTTTCTTCCTTAGACATTTTCAATACCTTGCGTGGACCAATCGTGATGTTTTCCATCACCGTGTAATGATGGAATAGGTTGAAACGCTGAAACACCATGCCAACCTTCTGACGAAGCTTAGTGATATTGACCTTTGGATTGGTTAGCTCGGTTCCGAGGATGGTAATTTTTCCATCTGTTGCTGTTTCAAGACCGTTTAGACAACGCAAGAAAGTGCTCTTCCCACTTCCGGATGGCCCAATCACAACGACCACTTCCTTTGGGTCAACCACTGCATTTACTCCTTTTAGGACTTCTAGATGCCCGAAGGACTTCTTAAGATTTTCAACGCTTATCAATTTGAAGCCTCCTCTCTAAATAACGGGCAAATTGGGTAAGGATGAAAATTACGACCAAGTATAGAAAAGCTACGGCCCCGTAGATTTGGAAAGCTGCAAAGTTCTCTGCCACAATAATCTGTCCGGTATAAAGAAGCTCGACAATCGCTATAGGAGCAAGCAAGGATGTATCCTTAATTGTTTGAGCAAATTGATTCACGAGTGGTGGAATCATCCGCTTAAACGCTTGGGGTAATACAATATAGGTCATCGTTTGAAAACGGGTCATTCCTATGCTTTCAGCAGCTTCGGTTTGTCCACGATCAATTCCAAGAATTCCCGCACGGATAATCTCGGTAATATAAGCTCCTTCATTTAATGCTAAACCAATGGCTGCTGCAATAAACGGATACAGAGTGGGTCCAAACCAATCATTAAGCGGCAGTACCGTTGGTAGCCCTAGAGCAATGAAAATCAACTGCACCAACAAAGGAGTTCCACGAAAAATCTCAACATAAATCCAACTGATAAAGCGAAGAAAGTGGGACCTAGAAAGCCGAAATAGAGCCGCAATGAGGCCAACAATACTCGCTAATATAATGGTTAGAATGGAAAACTCAACCGTGCGCCCTAGACCATTGAGTAACTGAGGCATAGCCTCCATGATGATATGAAATGAATCCAAGGAATGATCCCCCCTTTAATGAAATGAGAGAAGACGTAGCAACCTATCCGTTTGCTACGTCTTGATTTGTATTACTTCTTGGTATCATCTAGTGCTACAGATTCAGGGGTTGTGCCTTGTTGGACCATCCCAGCCGTGTCTCCACCAAAATATTTATCGAATAACTGCTTGTATTCCCCACTATCTTGGAACGCTTTGAGTCCATCATTAATTTTCTTCTGTAGTTCTGGTTTGTTCTTGCTGATCGCAATACCGTAGTATTCTCCTGTTAATAACCCACCTACCACATGTGTGTCCTTGTTTGTATTCGCATAATTTAAGTTAACAGGGTTATCGAATAACACAGCCTCTACTCCACCACTTGCAAGTGCGGAATAAGCTGCATCAATATTATCAAATTGCTTGATATCAGTGATACCCTTTGACTTTAGAAGGTCAACAGATGAGGTTCCTTTTTTGGTTCCTACCAGCTTACCCTTTAAATCATCTATGCTTTTCACACTTGAGGTTGTTTTTGTAATAACGGATAAACCGGACTTGTAGTAAGCATCAGAGAAATTGACAGCTGCCATCCGACTCTTTTTCACGGTAATCCCCGCTACGGCCACATCCACCTGGCCTGATTGTAGGGCTGGGATTAACCCGGTAAATTGCATAGTTTTCATATCTACAGTTAAATTCGCGTGTTTAGCTATCGCATTAATCATATCGATATCAAATCCTTGTACTTTTCCACCTACCTCCGATTCGAAGGGAGGGAATGTGGTATCTGCTGCAACATGGATCGTTGAAGCATTCGTGTCAGATGGCTTCGCTTGATTTCCCGCTTCTGCCGGCTTTTTACTTTGATCTCCAGCAGGTGGATTTGCTGATTTGGAGGTACATCCTGTTAAGGCGAAAGCCACCAGTGTACCGGTAGCTAATAGGGTTAGATAGCTCTTATGATTCATATTCATATTTTTTACCCCCATTGTTATGATGGAAACTCAGACATTTGTTGCATGACTAATTAAATCCCAACTTTAAACTGTTATACTATGTTCATATTTTATGTCGTTATGTTCATCTTTTATGCATTTTTTGGTGGAATAAAAAAACTCCTCTTGCAATGATTCATGCAAAAGGAGCTTTCTATTTTTGTTTTATAACATTTGTTCGATAGATTGAGTGGTTATCTCTACAACAGCTCTTGCCCAAGGAAAGCGCTGTTTGACTTCTTCGAACTCACTTCCGGATGTTAGGAACGCTGCAGTACCCTTGATTCTAAACCCTGTTCCCGGACCATGAAAGCCCTCTACCTCTCGGCAGCCCACAGACATGACAACTCGATTATCCTTTGTGATATTCTCTTCTGTTGTCTTCATTCCACCAGCAGGAAAGTAAATTTTATTATTGCCCTTAACCTGAATATAACTATTCCAAGTATTGACAAGATGAGGCTCTTCCTGCCCCTGTGTTACAAAGGCTGCTGCTCCTTCATAGCTTAGAACCTGCAAAAATTTCTCTGATATCATTCCCTACCACTCCCTTTTTAACTTACATCAATTATTATAGTAGAATGAATAGGGTGGGCTAAGTGATAGATATCATAGTTTTATTCTTTATTCAAAAATGTACTTGGCATCACTACGGCCATAACCTCTCCACGAGCACAGAGATCGTCATTTGCGTATACTTCCGTTTCAATCTTCCATTTCTTAGGGTGAATCTCATGGATGGTCCCTATTGCTTTTAGTGGAACTCCATGGGGAGTTGGTCTTAGAAAATCTACCTTTAATGAAGCGGTCACAAACCGTGGAGGTTCTGCGCCTTCGCCAACCTCATGGCCATTTTTGCGGTGTAACGCCAATGCCGCTGATCCAGTCCCGTGGCAATCAATGAATGAGGCAATCAACCCACCATAAACAAAGCCTGGTAAAGCCAAATGTTCTGGTTGAGGTGAATAAATCGAAAGGGTTTGTTCTCCTTGCCAACTTGTTCGGAAATGATGACCGTCCTCATTTAGACGACCACATCCATAGCACCATGCAAAATCATCAGGATATTCATCTTGAATCGCTTTCACAACTAAGTCTTCCACTTTATTCTCCCCCTTGACTACAGCCCTAAGGCTGTTTTTATTTTAGAAAATTATAACATATTTTAAACTATTATTCTACAATTTGGAAATTTAATAGTGTTTTGTTTTTATCTTTTTTACAATCAGGGGAGTTCATATAAAGTGGCCGATATTTTTTGAAAACGATAGAAAACCCTGTAAACGGGAGATATTCCGCTTACAGGGTTTTGTACTAAAGCATAATTTTACAAATATTATTTGTAAACTCCACCGGATCCTCGATCGCTAATCCCTCAATTAGTAGGGCTTGATTATATAATAGTCCAGTATATAGGGCTAGTTTATCCTGATCCTTCTCATAGGCTTCTTTTAACGACTTAAATACATCATGGTGTACGTTGATTTCTAATACCTTGTCTGCCTTGACATTCTGATTATTAGGCATAGCACTCAAGATCTTTTCCATTTCGATAGTCAGATCTCCTTCATTAGAAAGGCACACCGGATGGTGCTTTAATCTTTTGGATGCTCGAACATCCTTGACCTTATCAGATAATATACTCTTCATTTCCCCGAACAGATCTTTATTCTCTTGGTCATCTGCTTCAGAGTTATTTTCGTTTTCATTCTCGATTCCTAAGTCACCACTTGAAACAGATTTGAATTCCTTGTCTTTATAGTTCATGATCATTCGGATCGCAAATTCATCCACATCATCCGTGAAGTATAGGATTTCATATCCTTTATCCAATACCATTTCAGTTTGCGGCAGCTTCTCGATTCTTTCAATCGATTCTCCTGCTGCGTAATAAATATACTTCTGATCCTCAGGCATTCTAGATACGTATTCATCTAATGTGACCATTTTCTTCTCTTTAGAAGAATAGAATAGTACTAAATCTTGTAAGACATCTTTATTACTACCATATTCGCTATAGATTCCGAACTTCAATTGTCTGCCGAAGGATTCGTAGAACGTTTCGTATTTTTCACGGTTATTCTTCAATAGATTTTCAAGTTCATTTTTGATTTTGGTTTTAATATTTTTGGCAATGAGCTTTAACTGACGATCATGCTGCAGCATTTCTCTAGATATGTTGAGGGATAGATCCTCTGAATCAACGATCCCTTTGACAAAACCGAAGTAGTCTGGCAGTAGATCGCCACACTTATTCATGATCATAACACCGTTGGAATAGAGTTCTAAGCCTTTTTCATATTCTTTCGTATAGAAATCATACGGTGTTTTTTCTGGAATATATAGAATGGCATTATAACTTACGGCACCATCTACGCTAAGGTGAAGATGTTTAATCGGTTTATCAAAGCCAAAGTGCTTTTCCGCATAGAAGTTGTCATAGTCCTCTTGAGTGAGTTCATTTTTGTTCTTTCTCCAGATCGGAACCATACTATTGATGGTTTGTTCTTCTGTATAGTCCTCGTACTCCGATTCTGTACCCTCTTTTACTCTACTTCTCGTGATATCCATTTTAATTGGGTAGCGAATAAAATCAGAGTATTTCTTAATAATCGATCTTAATTTATATTCCTCTAAGTATTCATCGAAATTTTCGTCTTCTGTGTTGTCTTTGATCTTCAAAATAATATCCGTACCAAAGGTTTCCTTCTCACATGGTTCAATGGTATAACCCTCTACACCCATCGATTCCCACTTGAACGCTTCATTACTGCCAAAAGCCTTACTAATTACAGTTACCTGATCGGCCACCATAAAAGCAGAATAGAATCCTACACCAAATTGCCCAATGATGTCATAGCCATCCTTTAATTCATTTTCCTTCTTAAATTTCAAAGATCCACTTTTGGCGATCACACCAAGATGCTCGTCAAGCTCATCCTTGGTCATTCCGATTCCTGTATCAGAAATCTTCAATACTCTGGTTTCCTTATCAGGGGTTACCTGAATATAGT
This sequence comes from Bacillota bacterium, assembly GCA_035254305.1. Taxonomy (GTDB): domain Bacteria; phylum Bacillota; class Bacilli; order Aneurinibacillales; family RAOX-1; genus DATFAS01. The sequence goes on along the minus strand of DATFAS010000213.1, from coordinate 4,217 downwards.
AGTTGTCTTTATCAAAAACCAGGGAATCATCGGATAATGTTTTATAATAAATTTTATCAATCGCATCGCTAGCATTTGAGATCAGTTCTCTTAAGAAGATCTCCCGGTGCGTATAGATGGAGTTAATCATTAGATCAAGAAGTCTTTTCGACTCTGCCTTAAATTGTTTCGTTTCCAATTCAAACTCTCCCTTCCTTAAATAAGGATGAATAGACTTATGTAAAGTTGTTAGCACTCCTCTTCTTTGAGTGCTAGCCCTACCTTTTATTTACCGTATTTTCTATCGAAAGTCAATATATTCACCCTAATTGTCAACAAGTTTTCCCAAGGGATGTTTCCCCCATTCCAACAGCAACTATTCATAAAACCCGCTTGGAACTTTATTTTTTATTTTAGGTTGTGTTAGCCATAGAAACATATTAAATTTTAGGGTATAGTTAAAAAATTGATACCTGGTATTAAATTAAATAAAGGTGGTTAACAGATGCCTGCTGGAATAATTGGGATAGGACATTTTGTTCCTGATAATGTTGTAACAAACTTTGATTTAGAAAAAATGGTTGACACAAGTGATGAATGGATTCAATCAAGAACAGGTATTAAACAACGATATATTGCTGATGATGTTACGAAGGCTTCTGATTTAGCCTATGGAGCTGCGCTAGAGGCTTTAAACCACGCAGGTATTACCGCAGATCAGTTGGACCTGATTCTTGTAGCAACGGCTACTCCTGATCATGCTTTCCCTTCCGTTGCCTGTATGGTCCAAGATAGATTAGGAGCTAGAAAAATCGCTGCTATGGACATAAGTGCAGCCTGTTCAGGATTTATTTATGCTATGGTAACCGCCAAACAATTCATTGAGTGCGGTGTGTATAAATATGTGTTAGTGATTGGTGCAGAGAAATTCTCCTTAATCACCGATTGGACTGATCGAAACACCTGTGTTTTATTTGGGGATGGTGCGGGAGCTGCTGTTATGGGCCCAGTGAGTGAGAATAAAGGAATTCTTTCCTTCGAGCTTGGTTCCGATGGAAGTGGTGCTCATCATCTTACCGCAAGTGAAAGTGACAAGATTCAGATGAATGGAAGGGAAGTATTTAAATTTGCTGTAAAACAAATGGGAGAAGCCGCCTTGAATGTCATAGAAAAAGCTGGCCTTAGCAAAGATGACGTTGACTTATTAATTCCCCACCAAGCAAACGTTAGAATAATAGAAGCAGCCCGAGAACGCTTAGGTCTACCAAAAGAAAAGCTATCCGTCACCGTAGATCGGTACGGGAATACATCCGCCGCTTCCATTCCTCTATCGTTATACCATGAGGTCAAAGAAGGTAAGATCAAAGATGGAGATGTCATTGTCTTAGTTGGGTTTGGTGGTGGCTTAACCTGGGGGGCAATTGCCCTTCGTTGGGGGATCTAATCATTTATCAATTCATATAAAATGGTGAGGAGAGAGTCGATCATGAAAAAAAGAGTGGTTATTACAGGTATGGGTGCAGTAACTCCAATTGGAAATTCAGTGAATGAGGCTTGGGAGAATTGTTTAAAAGGCGTTAGTGGAGTCAGCCCACTAACCAAGAGAGATGCTTCCAAATTCAGTGCAAAAGTGGCTGCTGAGCTAAAGAATTTTAATCCTGAAGATTATATGGATAAAGCCGATGCAAGAAAAATGGATTTATTTACTCAGTATGCAACAGCAGCTGCGTTTATGGCTGTGAAGGATGCGGATCTCACCATTACTGAAGAAAATGCGAACCGAATCGGGGTTTGGCTTGGTAGTGGAATCGGCGGTATGGATACACATGAAACACAATTTCGTATTTTTGAAGAAAAAGGAGCTAGAAGAGTCTCTCCATTCTTCATTCCGATGATGATTCCTGATATGTCTGCTGGCCAGGTTTCCATTCAATTAGGAGCAAAAGGTCCAAATGGATGTACCGTAACGGCTTGTGCTTCAGGTTCGAACAGTATTGGAGAAGCCTTCGAGAAAATTCAGCTTGGCAAAGCAGATATTATGGTTACAGGTGGCACTGAGTCCCCTATTACTGATTTAGCAATAGCAGGTTTTTGCTCGGCAAAGGCATTGTCTACAAACGAAGACCCTGCATCCGCAAGTAGACCTTTTGACAAAAACCGTGATGGATTCATTATGGGTGAAGGTGCTGGAATATTAGTCCTTGAATCCTTAGATTCAGCATTAGCAAGAGGAGCTAGAATTCATGCAGAGATCGTAGGCTATGGGGCAACAGGTGACGCTTATCACATTACTAGCCCTGCTCCGAACGGCGAAGGTGGAGCAAGAGCAATGCTTGAAGCACTAAGAGATGCAGGAATCAAACCGGAGGATATTGATTATATCAATGCCCATGGAACAAGTACCCCACTGAATGATAAATATGAAACGGCAGCAATCAAAACTGCCTTCGGTGAACATGCATATAAGTTGAATATTAGTTCAACCAAATCCATGACAGGTCATTTACTTGGTGCGGCTGGTGCAGTGGAAGCGATCTTCTCCATTAAAGCGATTGAAACAGGGATGGTTCCACCTACAATCAACTACGAGACACCTGATGAAGAATGTGACTTGAATTACACGCCGAACCAAGCGGTTAAGCGGGATATTCGATATTCCCTAAGCAATTCTCTTGGTTTTGGTGGACATAATGCGACATTGATTTTTAAGAAATATGAATAAAAACAAAGACCAATACTCGGAAACGATTTCCGAATATTGGTCTTATCTTTTTTATAGACTATCCCCAAAGTCCACTCTGAATTTTGCAGCCAATTTAGACTGCCAATCCGATACGGTTGCTAATCGACCGAAGAAGAATCGTAGAACCTTAGGTTCTTCAACAAACTTCAATCCACCTACTAATTCACGGTTTTCATATAGCCATGCAATACGGTCTACAGCATACTTAACCTGAGAAAGGGTATACACACGGCGCGGCATAGCTAGACGCAAAAGCTCCATATTGGAGAAGATTTCATTCCCATTTTCGTCTCTTTGTTCCGATAAGGTTCCTCTTTCCATACCTCGTACACCACTTACAAGATAAAGTGCTGCTGCAAGTGCGCCGGCAGGATACTCACTTTGAGGGATATGGTCAAGAAATCTCATCGCATCAATATGACAGCCAAGACCACCTGCTGGGGTAATGACAGGTACACCCTTCTTCAATAATTCTTCTGTCATGTAAGCAATAAACTGAGGCCCTTGATTGATCATATTTTCATCCATGGTTTCATCTAAACCCACCGTTAATGCCTCCATTTCACGAACAGACATCCCTCCATAAGTGAGGAAGCCTTCATAGAGTGGAATCAACTCACGGATTTTCAAATACACTTCTTCATTATTGGTACAGATACCACCCCCACGGGCGCAGCCAAGCTTACGAGCAGAGAAATAGATGACATCTGAAAGATCAGCGATATCACGGGTAATTTCGCGGATACTTCTTTCTTTATAGCTGTCTTCTCTTTCTTTAATAAAATATAAGTTATCTGCTAGTAGACTTGCATCAAGTACTAACACAATTCCATGGTCATCACAACCTTTGCGCACTTCACGCATATTAGAGATCGAGAACGGTTGTCCACCAATAAGGTTCGTACCGGCCTCTAAACGGACGAAGGCAATTTTATCTGCCCCGTGTGTTGCAATCAAATCTTGGAGTTTCCCAATGTCCATATTCCCTTTAAAAGGATTTGAACTCGTTACCTGCAAGGCCTCATCTATAAAAATCTCTTCTACTTGTCCCCCATTTAGCACAATGTGAGCTTTGGTCGTTGTAAAATGGTAGTTCATTGGGACAAAGGATCCCGGTTTAACAAATACTTGAGAAAGAATATTTTCACAGGCTCTACCTTGGTGTGTAGGTAGGAAGTATTTCTTACCAAAAATTTCTTCGATTTTATTTTCTAGCCTCGTGAAGGTTTCAGATCCAGCATAGCTATCATCAGCTTCCATCATGGCTGCCTGCTGCTTATCACTCATAGCATTCACGCCGCTATCCGTCAGCATATCCATGAACACATCTCGATTTTTAAGCAAAAATGTATTATTTCCCGCCTCCGTGATGGCTTCTAAACGGGCTTCAATCGGTGGTAAATTTAATTTCTGAACGATTCGCACCTTGTGCATCTCAAGTGGTACATTCTCACCATAAAAAAACTTAACCTTAGACATCTTTATCTCCCCCTAG
>DATFAS010000212.1:0-3269 GCA_035254305.1 Bacillota bacterium | reverse complement strand
TATTTCACAAGGAGTAATTCACCTATTGGATATTAAAAATTACCAAGGTGATTATTACTTGGAATCTGACAAACTTTTTTCTGTTACAACTGGAAGTGAATTTAAAAATCCGGTTATCCAACTAAAAAGAAGTGAGACTCTATTCCGTCAACTGCTTCAAAACCTTAAGCAAAGTTATCTTGTTGAAGCCCTAGTTGTCTTTATTAATCCCGAATTCACATTATATCATTCCCCAATGGACCAACCTATCATTTTACCATCACAAGTAAATCGCTTTTTGAATGGATTAAATAAAACTCCCTCCAAGCTAAATGATAGACACAATAAAATAGCACAAAATCTAATTTCATTGCATCAGGAAAACAATCCATTCTCTATAATTCCAGAGTTTAATTATGACCAGCTACGAAAAGGGGTCACTTGTACAAAATGTGCTTCATTTTCATTGATCGTCCAGGGGAAAACGTGCATTTGTAAAGAATGTGGTCATAAAGAATTAGTTTCAACCGCTGTTATTAGAAGTTCAAAAGAATTTCAACTACTCTTTCCAACTCAAAAAATCACCGCCAACTCCATACATGAATGGTGTAGGATTGTGGAATCCAAAAAGAGGATTGGATCAATCCTGGGGAACCATTACAAAATAGTTGGTGTTCATCAATGGTCCTTTTATGAATAGATAAAAAACCATGTGAATCTTATTTCTCTATTCTCCTCTGCTCGATATCGAGTTCAGCCACCCTATGAAGCTCGTTCCTCTATTCTCCTCTGCTCGATTTCGGGTTCAGCCATCTTATGAAGCTCGTTTCTCTATTCTCCTCTGCCCGATTTCGGGTTCAGCCACCTTATGAAGCTCGTTTCTCTATTCTCCTCTGCTCGATTTCGGGTTCAGCCACCTTATGAAGCTCGTTTCTCTATTCCCCACCACTCGATTTCGGGTTCAGCCACCTTATGAAGCTCGTTTCTCTATTCCCCACCACTCGATTTCGGGTTCATACACCCTATGAAGCTCGTTTCTCTATTCTCCTCTGCTCGATTTCGTACTCATCTATAAATGCTAATATGCCTGACCCTAAACGTATTAACACGTTACTTTAATGGGGGACAGGCATCTCTTTTTTATATACAGTAAAAAACATCATTTACTTATAATACGGTTCTCCGTGATATATCTAAATAAGGTTTATTTTTCATAATCAACATAAAGTGATGAATGAAACTATCATTTAATTAAACTATATTTTTTCATACAAGCTTTTTAAATATGATCTCAAGTTCCATTGATCTTTTTAAAGTATTGTAAATAGGTGAATTTTTAAGCGCATTGAAGCAAAAATCATTAAAATCATTCTCCTCAAGATCAGCAAATAAAAAAACGGTTACGGTTATTTTTCTGATAAACGGTTCTTCATCAAACCCTCTTACACCAACCAAGGATAGAGGGTTTTCCAATAAAAGGTTCAAAACGCCTTCAATTTCTTCAATAATTGAACCCCTTTTTTTCGACTGCTCTAAGAGTGTCAATATTATGCTACTTAAAACTGATCCTGCGAAGTATTCAAGACTGCAGATTTGATCGTATTCTGAGTCAAAACTTATTTGCTTTTCTATCTGAAAGCTGTTTTTATTTGTAAAGACCTTCACAGATGAGAGGTCATTCGACGTTCCCCTAAAGTTCATATCAAAAATCCTGGACTCATATAATGTGTTTATTTCATCTCTTAGCTGCATCTTCATATTTGCTCCTGAGTATTGAAACAGATTCTGTTAATGCACGTATTTTGCCCGAGATATTTTCAAGTATGTTAACAGGACTATTTGAGAAAGTTGCAAACCCACAGTCAGGATTCAGCCATAATCTTTCCTTTGGAAGATAAGTCATTGCCTCTTCAGCTCTAGAAAGGATTGAGTCCAATGTCTCCATTTGATCTGTACGTGGATTTATCACTCCTAATCCAAGTGCTGTATGCTCCTCAATTCTTGAATCTTCCAATAATGAGCTTAGCTCCCCTGCCCTTGGCGTTGAGTATTCAAGTGTTAGAAGATCCGGATTCACCTTAGCAAATAACTCAAGCAGAGGAGTATATGGACCTGTTAATAAAATGCTCTCATTCTTACTCCAATTACCTCTGCAGACATGTAGAGAAGCAACCGTCTTTGTTCTATCTATATATTCCATAATCTGACCAATCAAGGAACTGGCAAATTCAAGCTCCTCTTTAGGATCCTTTCTCTCGGAAAGAGCTGCGCACATAAATGACCTTGGTTTTCCTTCTGTGAAAACAACCTCGGTCAGAACCGGTTCATCAAATTGAATCACATCAACTCCTATGCTCATAAGATTGTCTATCTCTTCCTTCATGATCTTTATCACATCTTGCCCAAGTTCTTCCTTGCTTCCATAAACCTTACCAGAGAGATTAGGAAGCCACATCGATCTAGTAAGGAGATAGGGGCCCGGCATTGTTATCTTAACGGGTTTGTTGGTGAACTTTTTCATCGTTATCAGCTCATTAGCGACAATATGACCATTGTAGCTCAACTTACCGACACAAATCGCATTTTTTATACTGACTGCTGGAACATTAAGCGTGGTTAAAATATTCTCAAAAGCTTTTTTATCATCAATATAATCGAGCATTTCACTCATGCTCATCATTCTGACACCGCCAATTTTATCGGAAACGAAGGACACATAGTTATCCCGTCCGAGCTCTCCACTTGTGATTATATCAATCCCTAAATCCTCCTGCAGCTTAATGACTTTTTGGGTTTCCATCTCAATAAGCTTGTTGAAGTCGTTTGGTTCAATCGTTCCTCTTCTCATCATTCTGAGAGCGTTTAGAACCTCTTTTGATCTAGGCATGCTTCCTATTAAGGAAGTGGGAAATAGCGGTAATCGTCTTTTCATGTGTTTTCATCTCCCAAGGTGGATGTAAAGTTAAAAGAGAAGCAAGGGAAAAAACCACGCTTCTCTTTTAATTGCTGCTTTTAAATATACAAGTCTAATATGAACAGTTTTATCTTGTAGAATTTAGAACTCATTCTTCGATAATTACCTGTTAAAGAACTTTAGATAGTCATTGGCTTCACGTAATTGCTGAAATCCTGTGATTCTACCTTCAACCCATTGCTTCAAGCCTTCCATATCCATCATCTTCTTATGGGCTTCATTGTTATAGTCCATTCTATGCAGCACCTTTTGCCATTCTATGAACCTTTCAGTTGGAAAATCAGGATGAGCTACGAAAATACAGTGGTCAAACAAA
>DATFAS010000211.1:0-6228 GCA_035254305.1 Bacillota bacterium | reverse complement strand
AGCCTAAATTATAGATTTTTAAATTTAATGGTATATTTACAAACAATACATCGTTATCGAAAAGCAGTATTGAACAGATTAAAACGAGGTATATTCACTCAACGATATTCCATATTGATGAGATTAGGTGCTTTTCCCTGGAATCCATCCGAGAATTTCTAATATAGTTAGGACAATCTCAAAAACGATAAGGAATACCACAACCCACTCAACAAATAGCCCCCGAATAGAATGGCTGATGGTAGAAAAACCCTCCATAATGTTATATAAAATTTCTGTTTTGCTTTTTAAAATTTTATACCGATCATTCAATTCGAAGAAATCCAACATTTGATCATAAAATTCTCCTGCCGTGCTGCTCGTCCATGTTATATCAGGTTTGTCCAAAATCATAATATACGCAAGGGTATTATATTCGTGGCGCACGATTTTAGCGGTAGTCCTTGCCAATTCCTTGTTTCCAATTCTTAGTTTGCCTTTTTCTAGTCGATCAATCACCGTTTCAAGCTTATCGAGTATTTGCCCAAGTTGTTCCTCTGTTTTCTCAAGTGCCACCGATTTGGCAAGTACAGTAGAAATTAATTCAGGATAGAATATCTCATATTTAGGAGCTACCACGTATTCGTCGGTCAGCTTAAAGCTGTCCGTTTCTCCAATGTGAAAGCTGTAATCATCGGTATATTTGTCTATATTTCTTAGGTCAATATCTGGTTCGAAAGAATGGATAAAGTTTAAAAAGACCTTTATTTCCTTGGCATTTGAAAAATTTATGAATACGATACTCCCAAAGGAAAAAACTAATACAATTTGTGATTCTTCCGTACTATTAAGGATAGATTTTAGAATATCACTTTTTAAGATTAAAGGTTCCTCCCAGGTGAATTTCCTGGGAATGCCACAATGAATGGCAATTTTGTTTAAGTTAATTTCATTGGTTATGGAATATGCTTTAAAGGTAATGACCTTCATTTTCAACACTCTTTTCTACCAAGGTTGGTCATTTTCACAATCTCTAAGGATCTTCCATTCGCATAGGTGTATCGAGAACAAAGGTTTAATTCATTCTATTCCTCCTCATCATTTACTAAAATTTTACATTTAATCATTTCAAAACAGCAAGGGTCATTTTTTAAGAATCAGTTAACACATTCGAGTAAAAAATAAGAGTGGTAGGATTGCATTTCTACCACTCAACTTTCACTTATCCTATATTTATTTTCGTCCTTCAGCATCTATGAATGCGTGAGCTTGCTAATTCGTGAAGAAATAGTTGGCTTCTAAGCGGAGGTTCCTCATTCACTACTCTCACATATTGGCCATCAGACATTAATTGCCTTGCCTTCACATTATCATGAAGACAAGCGGAGAGGATTCCTTTGATTCTTTCTTTATGCTTTGAAGTTTGTATGGGAAATAGTATTTCTACACGGTTTTTCAGGTTTCTTGTCATCCAATCTGCACTAGATAGAAATAACTGTTCATTTCCTCCATTCTGAAAATAATAAATACGGCTATGTTCTAGGAAACGATCTATAATACTGAACACTCGAATATTTTCACTGATTCCTGGAATTCCCGGTTTCAAACAACAGATCCCGCGGATAATTAAATCAATCTTAACCCCAGAAGCAGAAGCAGCAAATAAGGCCTGAATCATCTCTTTATCTGTTAAAGAATTCATTTTTGCAATGATATAACCCGGCTTATCCACTGTACTACACCGAATTTCATTTTCAATTAATGCAAGGAGCCTTTGTTGGATTCCATTCGGGGAAATGGCCAATTGCTTAAGAGAAGGTGTACTGGCATACCCTGTTAAATGATTAAAGAAGATTGTCGCGTCTTCTCCTATGTCTTCTCGACTTGTCAGTAATCCAAGGTCTGTGTAGAGCTTAGCTGTACCTGCGTTATAATTGCCTGTCCCAAGATGGACAAATCGCTTAATTACATCCCCAACTTTTCTTACGACCATTGTAATCTTACAGTGTGTCTTGAGCCCAACAAGCCCATATATAACATGGCATCCTGATTCCTCTAACTTTTTAGCCCATACAATATTATTTTCCTCATCAAAACGGGCCTTAAGCTCCACTAACACCATCACCTGCTTACCATTTTCAGCTGCCTTCGCTAACGCTTCTACAATAGGAGAATTAACCCCAACACGATAAAGGGTCTGCTTAATCGCTAATACCTCTGGGTCCTCCGCTGCCGTGCAGATGAAATGCACAACAGGATCGAAGGACTCGTAGGGATGATGCAATAAAATATCTTTTTTTAAAATCGCATCAAATATATTATTACTTTCACCTATTAATTCCTGTGGTGGTTGAGGATAAAGAGGCTCATTAAGCAAGTGCTCAAACCCAGGCTTAAGTGCAAACTGAATCAGAAATGTAAGATCCAGCGGGCCTTTGACCGTATAAATATCCCCATCCTCACACTCTAGACTTTCTCTTAGAAATTCCTTAACCACATCATTCATCCGTTCATCAACCTCTAATCGGACTGCAGAGCCAAGCTTTCTCTTTTTTAATTCTTTTTCAATCTCTTCAAGCAGGTCATCTACATCTTCCTTTAAAGGCAAACTAGCTTCTATAGTAATCCGAAAAGGATGTACAGAGATAATAGTATTTCCAGGAAATAAATTAGTCATATAATTGCAAATTATCTGTTCCAACAAAATATATTGATGTTTATGTTCCTCTGCAGGAAGCTCGATATAGCGAGGAAATAATGCGGGTACTGGAACCACGGCAAACAAGTCTGTATGTCTACCATTAACTTGTTTACGCAAATGAACGGCTAAATTCAAGGATCGATTAATTAACATCGGAAAAGGTCTACTTGAATCAATCGCCATTGGTGTTAAAACCGGAAATAAGCGTTTATGAAAATAGGAATGGGCAAATTCCTCTTGCTCTATGTTCAAATCTTGTGGGTGAACAAACTCAATCCCTTCCTGATTTAGTGCTGGAATTAATTTGGAATGCAGCTCTTCATAGATTCTAGACACCATGGCGTGAGTTCTTTGATCTATGGCTTGAAGCTGTTGCCATGGCGTAAGCCCTGCTTTGTTTTCCGGTATAATATAGCCTTCCTTCACCTGAACTTTTAGATTGGCTACTCTTACCATAAAAAATTCGTCTAGGTTAGATGCTGTAATTCCTAAAAATTTTAATCGTTCCATGAGTGGATTTGTGTCATCCATCGCTTCTTCTAGCACTCTCTCATTAAATGCTAACCAACTAAGCTCCCGATTGATAAAATTTTCCCGATTATTATATACTTGTGAAATAGATAAAACTTGTTGATTGCTTCCCATAACAGGTCCCTCTTTTAACAATTATTGGTTTTTGTCTATTATAGAGGAGCAATGTTAATTCATTGTTAAGGTTTGGTAAATTTATTTAATAACTTAACTATTATCGAGTTCTAAAAAAAGAGTGGTGATAAACCCGATTCCTTGATCTAATTCAAGTAGTTGTGTCTAACAATTGGGGTTCAGTTCAGAAGGATCGGCTTATTCTTAGCATTCGATTTCGGAAACAAGGTGTTTTTCCACAAAACGCAAAAAAACCTCAGTGCACGGCGAGATATAGCGTCCTTCAAGGTAAAAGACAGAAACCCAACGTGAAAGAGGAGGATCCAAGGGTAAAATTGAAACGGTTGGTCCCGGAGACTCCGCCATCAAACGTGGGAGTATCGAAATGCCTAGCCCCTTTGCTACCAAGGTTCGTGGAGAGGCGCACTCATAGGCGATAAGCGGCTCGAAACCTTCACTAATGCACTTCGCCATTAATTGTGAACGAATTCCAGACCCCTCCTTAAAGAATACGAATGATTCTCCCCTAAGTTCTCCGATAGAAATTGTTTTTCTCTTCTCCAGTGGATGTCCTTTCGCGACAACTAAAACCAATTCATCTTGATATAGAGCTTTTGAGCAAATCCCCGTCTGAGTTGCTAACCTTACCAAATTCGGTGAGTACTTAACATCCAATGAGTGACCCAGTGCGACATCTAATTCTCCCTTTTGGAGATCTTCTAGCATCGGTTCCGTAGTATTCTCCCTTAAAAACACCTTGATTTCAGGGTATTCTTTCCCGAACGCTACCAGCAAACTTGGCAACCTAGTTTGTACTAAAGATTCTAGCGCTCCTACGATAATTTTGCCTTGCGGGTAGTTTATGAACTCTTTAACTGAGTCTTTTGCTCTTTGCGCCTCAGCCAAGGTTTTTTCAGCACCAATATAAAATTGCTTCCCATACTCTGTTAGTGTTACTCCTCGCCCGTTTCGTTTAAAGAGCTTAACACCGAGTTCCTGTTCCAAATTACCGATCTGTTGCGATAGCGCCGGTTGGGCTATCTTTAGCCGTTCAGCCGCTCTTGTATAATTGTTAAGCCTTGCTACCTCGACGAAGTAAGTTAGCTGTCTAAGTTCCATGAATTCAATGACCACCTAAGGCTCAGATATAAGTAACTATTATAGCCATCATACCATATATATATTTTTCTTATCAATTGAACTATATTATAATGCTTTATACAGAGAAGAGAGGGAGTAGTTGAATTATTTTTAACGAAAAATGGGGAAAGAAGGAGAAAAAGTGAGTGGCAATCAATTACAAGGAAAATGGTATTTTGGCTGGAACATTGTAGCAGTGAGCACAGCTCTCACGTTATTAACAGTAGGGACAAGATTGGGCATTGGTCCGTTTGTAAAACCAATATTGAATGATTTAGGAATGGATAGAACCACACTCTCGGTCATTATTGCCATCGGCATGTTGGTCTATGGCATTGGTATGCCGTTGGCGGGGAGACTGTTGGATTGGTTTGGAACGCGCATCGTTCTGCTGATCGGTGTGGGATTGGTCGTGTTATCTATTATTTGGACGTATTATGCTCATGACGTACTCAGTTTTGCGATGGCTTATGGCGTGTTACTCTCATTGGGATTAGCTTTTACCAGTCCGGTGACAGTCACTCCAGTGGTCAGTAGATGGTTTACACGGCAAAGAGGAAAGGCACTGTTTTACTTGTCAACTGGGTCTATGGCAGGAATTGCCATCATGACTCCGATTTTTACATGGTTTATTGATCTTGTCGGGTGGCGCAACACATTAATGCTGCTCGCAGGCCTCTTTATCCTTATCGCTGTCCCTTCCACCCTTTTTGTCATCCGTGATGAAGTACCTGAGGGAGCCGATACGTTACCAGGAAACAAGGGAGGCTCATCCAGTAATAAAAGTCAGGAACCTGTTGTTCTTTCCACTTGGACTGAAGCACTCAAGACACTTCCGTTTTGGAAAGTATCTTTTGGTCTGTTTGTCTGCGGCTTCAGTATGAATCTACTTGGATCGCATGGTGTGCCAATGCTGACTGATCATCACTTCTCTAATGTCACCGCATCGTTTGGGGTCGGGATGATTGGTATTGTTGCTATGATTAGTACGCTGTTCTTGGGTTCTATTTCAGATCGCATTCCTCGTCGTAATATGCTGAGTGTGATTTACTTCGTACGTGGATTAGGTTTCTTAGGTTTAGTTTTGGTGATCGCCCCATGGCAGTTATATTTGGTGGCTGTGATTGGAGGTTTGGTTTGGTCAGGCAGTGCGGCACTTTCTTCTGCGATTCTGGGAGATATCTATGGTGTGAGATGGGTAGGTATTTTATATGGTTGGGCCTATTTCATTCATCAAATCGGCGGAGCAATTGGTTCTTTTCTAGGGGGTTGGAGCTATGAGCATTTTGGCACCCATCTAGTTGCCTATAGTATCACTACCTTATTATTACTGTTGGCGAGTATGGTTTCTTTACAAATCCCTTCTCAACTTAATTTGTCAAAAAAGCAAGATTTGCCTGTTAAGGTTACATTGTAAAAACGTAAAATTCCCAATGTTTTTGGCAAGAATATAACAGAGACTGGTTGGGAGGCTAATCTAGGATAACAAGCGAAGGGGCATCGCTAGCTACTTCAAAAAGTAGTTTTGCGACAGCCCCTTCAACTATTATTTTATCTTAAAGGATTAGTCATTCAATTCTTCGAGCTTCCCCGTCACTAAGTAAATAACCCATTCTGCCAAGTTTGTAGCATGATCACCAATTCTCTCCAGATAATGGGTAACAAATAAAAATTGGGTTCCCTGATCTACCGTAGCTGGATTGTTCTTCATAATATCGATCAACTCATTATAAAGGTGTTTATATAAAGCATCGACCTGATGA
>DATFAS010000210.1:0-12630 GCA_035254305.1 Bacillota bacterium | reverse complement strand
ATTGCCCCAAACTTTTGATTTACGGATTTCTTATGATTGTAATTGTGATATTCTTTGCAACCCATTACTTCTTAGCCACTTTTGTCAATTTACTCGGTTTCTTTAGCGCTAACAAGCTTGGGCTGAACAGCAATACCAACATCATAGCGACAAGGAGTGCTGCCTTCATTGCTTTAGCAATGAACACCTTAGATGTCACTCTCATTTCTCCCTCGATAGAATTCAATTTCTGGGAGATGTCATCCCTATCTTTCTCAGTCAGCAGCCCTTTTTGTTCTGCCGACAAAGCTGCTGCGGATTGGTCTTCTTTTAACAAAACCTCACGATTTACTTCTAATTGTTTGATAAATTCTTGGCTCACATCATTAGGTAGATCTGCTTGTTTGACCAACATCATACCTTTCTCTGCCAACACCGATGAATAACTATTCTCCACACTTAACGTAATGGAAACCATAAGAGCGATCCCAAGTGCCCCACCAACATTGCGAACCATGGAAAATATACCCGATCCCATTGACAGCTGTTGGGGTGGTAATGAGGCTGTACTCACCACAACGCAAGTAATCATGAGAATCCCATTTCCCGTTCCAGTAATGAGCAGGATGCATACCAACCAAAACATCGGCAAATCCATGTTCATCGTCGCTAAACAGGAAAAACCAATCAACGCGCAAAGATATCCAAGTGCCAATGGGACCATAAACCCAACCTTGTCAACCATTCTACCAATCAATGGTCCGACAAATAGACTTGTTAACGGCAGAAGTGTCGTTAAAATAGAGACGACAAGAAGATCGTAGCCTTTCACTTGAGTTAGGTATTCAGGGATGAGCAGGTTAACTCCCATGGTCAGCATACCTGCCAGAAGATTAGACAAAAGCCCTGCAGCATATATACGATTTCGGAAGATAGAGAAGTTCATCAAAGGGTATTTTACTTTTCGTTCAATAACTATGAAGATCAGAAGACTAACGATGCAGATCCCGAAAAAGCTCATAATCTGAACAGACATCCAGCCCATTTTTTGTCCTTGTATGATCCCATATGTCAAAAAAAAGATTGCCATTCCAATAGTTAGCATTCCTAGCGGATCAAAATGAGCAGGTTTTCGTTCATGATAATAATTGCGAAAAATTCGCAGAGTAGCTGGCAAGATTGCCAGAATGATAGGAATGTTTAGGAAGAATATCCACCTCCAACCTAAATATTCAGTGATAAGACCTCCCAATGGTGGTCCGCTAGCAGCACCCAATGCCCCCATTGCACCCCACATCCCTATTGCTTTACCCACTTGTTCCTTTGAAACTGCTTCACGAGCTAATGACATACTTGTGGGAATAATCATGGCGCCTGCGATCCCTTGAAGCATACGAAAAAAAATAAGCAGATAAACACTTGGGGCAATACCACACAATAACGAACTAATCATAAACAAGATAATCCCTGTCTTGTAAACGTTAGCCTTCCCAAAGACTTCTGCCATCTTTCCCATAGCAATCATAAGAACAGCCAGAGTAATGACAAATGTATTAATCAACCACGAAGCCAAATCAAGTCCGATGTGATAATCATTCATTATTTCTGGTATTGCTACATTAATTATGGTGCTGTCAATGTAGGTAATAAAGAGTCCAAAGCTCGCAATGTATACTTGCTTCATCCCGTTTTGGTTCACTGTAATCTGGTCAGGTTTCAATGTTATTTCCCCCCATTATTCAGTAAAAACATTACCTTGTTCCATTCGTCCACCATTCCAATGAGGAAAAAACTAAAAAAGTCCCATTTGAAACACACCTTCCTATCATGTAAAATTTTAGTTAATGATGAGTATTATTATAACTGACTGGTTAGTTATTTAAAATAAGAAATTTATCTTAT
The DNA here is from genome assembly GCA_035254305.1 of Bacillota bacterium. Classification (GTDB taxonomy): domain Bacteria; phylum Bacillota; class Bacilli; order Aneurinibacillales; family RAOX-1; genus DATFAS01. Next base: position 10,749 of record DATFAS010000210.1, on the reverse strand, counting down.
TGAAGCCTATTTTTCAGTTTCCATCAAAAAAAACTAAGAGGTGTTATTATGGCAAGAACAGTCAATGAAAAACAAAGAGATGAAAGACGAAAGAAAATTATTCATGCTGCCACCCAGCTTTTTGCCCAACATGGATATTCACAGTGTACGATAACGCAGATTGCCAAAATGGCAGGAATTAGTCATGCAACAATTTTTTTGTACTTTGCAAATAAGGATGAATTGTTCCAACATATCATATTGGAACCACTAGATGAAGCCAAACAATTTTACCAATTACTGCTTTCACAAGGCTCCTCTCCTTTAGAATGTATTCACGATCTTGTTAACGGCCAAATCCAACGTGCATTACAGAATTCAACCTATCTACGACTAGTACAATATGTTTTGGGACAACCCAATCGCTTCCCAGAACTAGCCGTTGAACTAGACCATTATGTCACGACCTTTGTTAATACACTCATTCCCCTAATTGAAGAAGGGCAGAAAATCGGGCAACTGAAGCCTGCCAATCCTTTTTACGTTTCATGGGCCTACTTCTCCTATTACAATGGGATTGGCATGTGTTATCTGGAGCCAAATGAAGAAAGCATCCATGAATTTGTGAAAGGCGGTCTAAGAATTTTCAATCCAACAGAAAACATTCACTCTTACTTTGTTGAAGGAGAAAGATTCTAGGACCCTATTGCCTCTCGAAATCAGAGAGGCTGTACATAATAAGGTCCTTCAGGAATCGTATTTTCTATATTGAGAGGAAAAATATGAAATTAACGGTCTCTAGGGCGCTTATCACTCCTGTAATCCCCCCAAAGTCAAGGGTACTGTACATGCATGATAAGCTCCTTAATAGGCATGAACCCGAATCAATGGATCCTTCCCCTCATCTGCTCCAATCGGTTCTCTATTGATTTCCTTTAACTTTCTCTATTCTTCTGCAACCAGCCTTGGACCAAATAACTCCTCCACTTCATCCTGAAAGATATCTAGAAGGTCAAACCGTGAGGAATGCCCAAGACTTTCTACCAGCCCTGTATAGTAAGTACCCTTGTTGCTCATCGCGACCTCTTTTAAATTTATCCCACACTTTCTCGCCGATTTCCGATAGGTCCCGTTTGATCGTTCTAAGATTGTGGAGCTTATCAGCACAGGAAACTAGCCTAACAGAATAGGGAGCATGCTTGAGATAATCAAGTGTATGCTGTTTTCTGCTTTCCCATCTTGCTTCCTTGTTAGGCTCCAAGCATCCTAATACAATATTCGGGTTTTCGCAAAGCACTTTTGCACGTTTCTCCACTGAAGGACTGTCCCTTTTGCCGTTTCCAATCATAACACATTGCATTTAATACATATATGCGATATATTGCATATATAAGAAAATTTCAAAAAGGATGTTATCCATGCCTATACCACAAAATTTTTCTTCACCCATTCGAATGACCGCAAAAGAACGAGCATTATCACAACTCCAAAGATGGATCATTGATGGAACATTGCAACCGGGTGAAAAATTGATGGATGCTGAATTGGCAGAAGCTTTAGGTGTTAGTAGAACGCCTATAAGGGAGGCACTCCAGCTATTGGAAGTTCAAGGGTTAGTTTCAATGAATCCAGGTGTAGAAACAAGAGTGACCAGTATCGAAAAAGAAGATATTTTAAAAATGTATCCAACATTGGCGTCACTTCATTCGTTAGCCGCTGAATCTGCAGCACTGGTTATTCTTCCAGAACAGATTGAAACATTGAAGGAAATCAATATGCAGTTCCGCAAAGCGATTGAAAATGGACAACCCTTTCAAGCAATGGAGCTTGATGAACAATTCCATAATCTGATTATTGAGGTATCAGAAAATCCTTACATCGCTTCATTCAGCACTTCCTTACAGATGCATATAAGAAGATTTAAGTATGTCTTTTTAAAACAGCCCGTTACAGGGACTATAACCTCTGCCCAAGAGCATGATTCTATCATTCTAGCCTTACAAAACCGTGATTCAGAAGAAGCTTCACTATTAATGAAGCAAAATCTAATAAGGCCAATGCGTGAACTATACGCATTAATCTAGATGTGAAAGGATTGATAACCATGTCTGACAAGAAAGATTTAAGAATACGCAGTAAAGCTATTAGCGAGGGCGTAAATCGTGCTCCTAACCGTGCTATGCTTCGGGCTGTCGGATTTAAGGATGCTGATTTTCAGAAACCTATGATTGCTGTGGCAAGTACTTGGAGTGAAGTTACACCATGCAATATGCATATAAACGAGCTTGCTGTTCATGCAAAGAAAGGACTTCAGGAGCATGGCGGTGCCCCTCTTATTTTTAATACGATCACTGTTTCCGATGGGATTGCTATGGGACACGAAGGAATGACTTTTTCTCTCCCTAGTCGAGAAGCTATTGCTGACTCTATTGAAATTGTTATGGGAGCTGAACGATTCGATGCATTGGTAGCGATTGGCGGCTGCGACAAAAACACACCAGCCTGTCTCATGGCAATCGGAAGAATGAATCTACCTGCAGTTTACGTATACGGTGGCACGATTCAGCCAGGTAGTCTCGATGGTCAACAGGTGGATATTGTGAGTGCATTCGAGGCTGTAGGGCAATACCACGATGGTAGAATGACAGAAGAAGAACTTCATAAAGTTGAATGCAGCGCTTGTCCGGGACCCGGCTCCTGTGGTGGTATGTATACAGCTAATACGATGGCAGCTGCTGCTGAAGCAATGGGTATGAGTTTGCCAGGATCATCATCAACTCCGGCGATTTCACCCAACAAAGCTTTAGAGTGTGAGGAAGCAGGCAAATATGTGATTGAACTTCTCAAGAGAGACATTTACCCACGCGATATTATGACGAAGCAAGCATTCGAAAACGCGATTACTGTCGTTATGGCACTCGGAGGGTCAACTAACGCTTTTCTCCACCTTCTGGCTATAGCTCATTCAGTTGGTGTTGAATTGGACTATGATGATTTCGAACGGATCCGTAAAAATGTGCCGCACATCGCCGATCTGAAGCCCAGCGGAATAAATGCAATGCAGGATTTAAACGAAGTCGGCGGCGTTCAAGGAGTAATGAAGTTATTATTAGAAAAAGGGCTACTACACGGAGACTGTTTAACGATCACAGGCAAGACATTAGCAGAAAATTTAGCGACAGCCCCATCTTTACAACCAGATCAGAAAATCATCCGTCCTTTTGATAATCCATTGAAGCCGAACGGCCCTTTGGTAGTTCTGCGGGGAAATCTTGCACCGGAAGGTGCAATTGCCAAGATGTCAGGAATGAACATACATCGATTTATTGGTCCGGCCAAAGTTTATGATAGCGAAGAAGCAGCAACAGAAGCCATTATCAACAATGAAATTCGTAAAGGTGATGTTCTCGTCATAAGATATTGCGGCCCGAAGGGTGGGCCAGGAATGCCCGAAATGCTTTCCGTTACTGCCTTAATCATCGGGAAAGGTTTAGGTGGCGAAGTAGCTCTGATAACAGATGGTAGATTTTCCGGCGGTTCCCATGGTTTCGTTATTGGACACGTTGCTCCAGAAGCACAAGTCGGCGGTCCAATTGCCTTACTTCAAAATGGCGATCTTGTCACGATTGATAGTATGACTCAGGATATAAGCTTTGACGTCTCAGAAAAAGATTTGGAACAGCGTGCAAAAGCTTGGATTCAGCCACCCCTAAAAAAATCTTCAGGTGTACTAGGAAAATACGCACGACAAGTATCATCTGCTGCAAAAGGAGCTGTCACAGACTTATTTGATTAACCTTGTTGGTCATTTTTGAGCAGGGAATAAATAAAAACAAAGCCGGGTATTTCTCCTTAGCGTAGAAAAACCCGGTTTTATAAAAATAATAGGTAAATAAACAAATCCAACCTTACATTGATTACTAGAATGATCTCCATATAGTAAAAAAAAGCCGCTTAAAGCAGCTAATTTTGAATTTTTGTTTAAGTCTACCAACCTTCTAACAAATCCTTCTCCTTATTATACTTATATTTTAATGTTTGTCCGTGACTTTGAATCTCGAAGATGAAATCATCCCCATCCCACCAATCCGTACGTACCTTATCGATTTGCGTGTCTATGAACTTATCACTCAACATAACCATTTGCTGGGAATCTAATGTATATAAAACGGTATAAAATGTGGTATGCCCGCTTCCTCCACTGTATAAGTCTAAGGAAAGAATTTGCTCATCTGGATTGATAGAAGCGAAGGCGATGCCTACATTCGCTTCATTTTTAAGCTCCTTGAGATCCCCAATAAGTGAAAAGGATCGATCATGAATATTATATTGTAGCAACCTGACAAATGCGGATTGATTTTGATCCTTCATGATTTGTAGGCACACAATCAGGGTATTTGCCATTTCCCGATAAGCGAGTGAGGCGATGCGTACATTCCCTTCAGGAAGCAAGGATGCTGGAATTTCCTTTTGACTAAAAAGCACTTGTTCTTTTCCATCTTGAATGAACTTCACGGTTTGCTTCTCAAATCCATTGAATTCACTAATACTCTTATCCTGCACTTGATCAATCAGATAACCATTCTCGCTAGGTGATACAAAATACCTTGATTTTACAACTTTATAGTATGGATTTGCAGTATAGCTCCAGTAGATATCTGCATCTACATATTCTTGCTCTCCCAATTTTCCACTAGAAATGATTTTATATCCGACACAACGAGGATTAGAACCAGTCAAATACTTTGGTGGGTTTTTCATCAAACTTTTTGCATAATCATCATCTCTTACAGTTAAGGCTTGAATAAATCGCTTCACCGTCTCTTCTGCCGTTAATTTATTTGGCGTTAAGTCTATCTTCATAAGCCGACTTGATACAGTTGATTCATTCGGTCCATTTAATCGCTTAATTACGTAAAGACGATCTCCCTTACCATTCCAGCTCGGCTGCACGTAACCATACTTTCCTAGAATTGCAGGCTCATTTGTGCTTAAGGTCTGCTCTAAGTCATCATTCTGTGGAATGTTCGTTGTAACCTGTTTTTTGCTAGTAAAGTCTAAATCCGCTATCCACACATTTTCCATACGAAACGTATTTGCAGGTGTTGAGTTTGATTGCGCAAGCTCTGTTTTGACATATGCCACGTATTGATGATTCTTGGAAACACTAGGAGAATGCCCATCGTCTATCTTTTTTTCTGACCCATCCTTTAAATTTCGATAAAGAATCTGATCCTCTCTTTCTAATACTAGTGCACCATCCCCAACATAGGATGGAAAATCCCCATTCGTAATCCTCGTTTCTTTAGATGTTTTTAAATCAAGCTCGAATATCTCCGTTTCAGCCTTTGAATTTTGAGGATCCTTTTTTACAAATAAAATATGATCATTGTCCTTCCATGCTGGATGCTGGTACAAAATAGATGTTGAAGTTTCCTTAAACAACGTCTCTATTCTTTTCTTTTCAAGATTGTAAAGCTCGATGCTGCCAGCTTGTGAAAGAAGAAGTTTTTTGCCATCCTCACTTATTCGAATCTGTTCGAAATCACCGTCGAGAAGTTTATGAAATCCCTGAGAATTATAGCTGAATAAACCCTGCTGGGCTACGGGCACATACAATGTTCCATTATATTCCGCTACTCCATTTGGGTTGCCCACACCTAATTCAACAAATGACTGTTGATTCGATATTTTGAGTGATGCTGCTTGAACCTTATTCATCATCCTTTCTGGAGTAATATTCATAAACATAAAAATTAAAGCCGCTGCAATTACCCCAATATAAGCCATTCGCTGCCACCACTTTTTCTGAGGGGACTTGGCCAGAATAGATTGACGAAGGTTCTTCTTTAAATCCTGATTTACTGGCAATTGTTGTTTCAATCGAGTAAACGCCTCATCAAGCTGTTTTTCATCCATTTTCCGATTCCTCCAAACATTGCCTCACGAAAATCGTGATTTTCTTTATGAGCCTAGACGATTTCATTTTGATCGCTGATTCTGTTTTTCCTAGTACATCCCCAATCTCCTTGTATTTCATCTCACAAAAATAATGCAAATTCATAATTTCTAATTCCTCTTTTTCAAGTCTTTGTATCGATTTCTTTAAGCAAACTAGATCATCCACTTTTTCTAATCGATCTTCAAATAATACAGGATAGGTATATCTTTCAACATCATCGCCAAGCGTAACCTCTCGCCTCTTCCGATAGTGGTCGATAACCGTGTGACGAGCAATGATCATTAACCACGCTTTTACATTTTCAATCTCTCTAGTTGTATGAATTTTTTCAAATACTTTACGAAAAATATCACTTACGATATCGTCTGTGTCCCACTTATTTCCTACTTTTAAAAGAACATATCGATAGACGTCATCAAAATATTGATCGTAAATCAAAATAAATTGATCCTTCATGCAATCACCCCAGTATAGCGAATACCATTCCCTTCATTTTTTCCTCCTCATCCCATTTATTGAATCTACTCTTATAAACGATTCAAAGATCAAAAGGTAACACATCATCTAAAAATAAATCTCTTAATCCGAAGTTGCACAAGTTCCAATCTATTTATTTTTTTCCAACCGAATCCAATATCAAAATGAACCCCCTCCCACAAGCTAAGCAGGAAAAAGTATTTCTTTCAAAAAAACACCTCCAATGACTCTGATGATCGGTACAAAATTCAAATTGTAGTTGCGGTAACACCCATTTTTTTGCATTATTTATAATTTCTGAATGATTGGGGCAGAACGAAATTAGTTTTAAACCCTTGATAAATATAAGCACGAAAGGGCTTTACCGTAATCGTTCAAACTTTCGCTGATGGTTCGCTGGAATCTAGCCGATTTTCGCTGAAACATAGCTGAAAAATCCCCTGTATATCGGCTGTAAATTAATACATAATATGACCAATACTTAACAAAGCCATTTCCAATTCTCATGAAGCTGGGACACTTTAAGGGGGATACTCCAATTGAAGCAATTTAACCCTGATCTTGTATTTTTTGAACCTGAATCATTAGAGTATCCATTAGGAATCAAGTTGCATAAGTATTTCCAAAAAACAGGTATTCCTATAAAAATGACAACTTCTCATAATCAAGTAAGAGGGATTCCGGGTGAAACAGAATCAGAGAAATATCGAAATGCAAAAAGAACCTTGGTTGTAGGAGTAAGAAAAACTTTAAAATTTGATACCTCTAAACCTTCTGCCGAATATGCCATTCCCTTAACAACAGGTTGTGCTGGACATTGCCACTATTGTTATCTGCAAACAACGTTGAGTGCCAAACCATACATACGGGTTTATGTCAATTTAGATGAGATTCTGGAAAAAGCCAAAAATTATATTGAGGAAAGAAAACCGGAGATTACACGATTTGAAGCTGCATGTACAGGAGATCCTGTTTCTGTAGAGCATTTAACTGGTGCGTTAAAACATTATATTGAATATATTGGGAAGCAGGAGTTTGGTCGATTAAGGTTTGTAACGAAGTTTTCAAATGTTGATAGTCTTTTGGGAATCGATCATAGAGGACATACAAGAATTCGCTTCTCAATTAACAGCAGTTATGTCATACGCAATTTTGAACCTTCTACATCAAGCTTAGAGGAAAGAATTGAGGCAGCAGGAAAGATTGCAGAAAGCGGATACCCCCTTGGGTTTATCATTGCACCAATTATGAAATATGAAGGATGGGAAGACGAATATACACAACTTCTATATAAACTGCAATTACGGCTAAAAAATGTGGAAATTAGAGATTTAACCTTTGAGCTTATTCAACATCGTTTCACGAAGGTAGCTAAAAATACTATCTTAATAAGGTATCCCAAAACAAAGCTGGACTTAAATGAAGAGAATCGAAAGCTGAAATGGGGAAGATACGGTAGATTTAAATATGTGTATCCATCAGAAACAGTAAATGAGATGAAGATCCTTTTTGAAAAGGTCATTTCTGAATTATTTCCTCATTCAACTATCAATTACTTTGTCTGAAAAAATTAAAAAAAGTCAAACTTGAATAAAAGTTTGACCCATTTCTTTCTACTGTTTTTCTTAAAAAGAATTACTGATTTAATATAGCTTTCTTCTCACTTAGATTTGCTTGGATCCCAATCAAGAATAGCGGATGTTTTATATCCTCCCGTCACATTTAAAACTGTAAAGCCATTCTGGGTTAGAATTCTGTCAGCAATATAGCCTCTTAACCCAACTTGGCAATATTCAATGATCGTCTTGTTTTTATCTAATTCTTGTAATCTTTCTCTTAATTGATCGACTGGAATATTGACTGCCCCACTCATGTGACCATTTTCAAATTCTTCGGTTGTTCGTACGTCGATTAGGAGATAGTCCTCATCTTCAAACTCAGCTAAATATTGCCAAGGAATCATATGGGACCTTCCAGCTAAAACATTTTGTGCTACAAATCCAGCCATATTGACAGGGTCTTTCGCTGATGAATAGGGTGGTGCATAACATAATTCAAGCTCGGTTAAATCTTCGACCGTTCCACCTAATCGGATGGCGGTTGCGATCACGTCGATTCTCTTGTCCACTCCGTCACTTCCTATTCCCTGTGCACCTAAGATCCTGCCTTCATCATTAAAGATGAGCTTAAGAGACATTGGCTTTGCATCCGGATAATAGGAGGCGTGGGATACAGGATGAACATAGATCACCTTGTAAGGAATGTTTAATCGTTGCAACGTTCTTTCGTTTGCACCTGTGCTTGCAGCCGTTAAATCAAAGATTTTAATAATCGCAGTTCCTTGGGTTCCTTTATAGGTTGATTCGATTCCACAAATATTGTCAGCCGCTATTCTTCCTTGTTTATTGGCAGGGCCTGCTAATGGGATCGCCGCTTTTTGCTTAGTAATATAATCTACGACTTCGATCGCATCACCTACAGCATAGACACCCTCCAGATTGGTTTGCATTCTGTCATTAACGATAATATGACCTCGTGATCCTAGATTTAGACCTGTTTCTTTAAGAAAGGCCGTATCTGGAGCCACCCCGATTGCTAGAATAATGAGATCAGCTTTCAGCATGGTTTCACTGTTTAATACCACTTCAACTTGCCCAGCCACATCATGGAAGGCTTTCACACCATCATTTAAAATCAACTTAATCCCGTGTTTTTCTAATTCTTTCTCTGCCATCACAACCATATCCGAATCGAAAGGCGCAAGAATATGTGGAGCTGCTTCACAGAGTGTCACTTCAAGTCCTCTTTCTTTCAGATTTTCTGCCATCTCCACACCAACATATCCACCGCCAATCACAATGGCGGATTTGGTATCGTTTTGATCCACGTAAGCCTTGATAGCATCTGTATCCGCAATGTTTCTTAAGGTGAAAATTTTAGGATGGTCGACACCTGGAATTGGTGGTTTTAATGCCTTCGCGCCTGGTGAGAGAATGAGGGAATCATAACTTTCTTCATAGGTTCCCTTCTCTTGACTCCTTACCGTCACTCTTTTGTTCTTTGCATCAATATGGATCACTTCACTAAAATTTCTTACATCAAGATTAAATCTTGTTTTCATCGATTCGGGAGTCTGTACTAGAAGTTTATTTCGATCTTTTATCGTTTCACCAATGTAGTAAGGCAGCCCACAGTTTGCAAAAGAGATGTGCTCATCTCTTTCGAATAGGATGATTTCTGCTTGCTCATCGAGCCGTCTAAGTCTTGCCGCAGCAGAAGCACCTCCTGCTACTCCTCCAACGATTAACACTTTGTTACTCATGGCTAGAACCTCCTGTTAAGATTAAGCTTTTTGGGGGATCATCTTTTTTCACGAGACCCTCTCAATTAGCGGGTGATTTTTCCTTCCCAATTCATCATTCCGCCCACCATATTTTTCAGATTCGTGTGACCTAGAGAGGCTAAGATGTCACATGCCTTTCGACTTCTGCCACCACTGTAACAAACAACGATTGTTTCTTTATTATTTATCTCTTGGTGTCTGGTCCTCAGTTGACCTAGTGGAATCCATTTGGCTTGCTTAATATGTCCCTCATTATATTCAGCTAATTCCCTGACATCAATAATTTGGATATCTCTTTTCGCTTGGATTAATGCTTCAACTTCTTTGGGTGTGATGTTTTGCCAACCTTTCTTATTTGCCCCAAACCATCCAAACATAGTTGATTCCTCCGTTTAATCATTTTACATATACCCCTATACGTATATAATAGTATGTGGAAACCCGATTGTCAATATCTATGGAATAGTTTTGGGCCTATCGGGCTCTCATTTCAACAATTGTTTGAATTTGTGCAGCATTTTCTGTTACAGATCTTTCGTAGCTGCATACTTCAAGGATCAGCCCTTATAAACGACAAATCTACTTTCGCTGAACGTTCGCTGGAAACTAGGTGAGTTTCGCTGAAACATCGCTGGAAAAAGGAACATTTTCGCCGGAATTCAGAAAATACCACCAGGATATAAAAGGAAGGGTCATTTATTAAAGGCTTTGCCCTTGAACAAGTTTAGTTAAAGGTTAAAAATATGCGCTTTTTTTACCTTTGTTAAAAATGATAACTTTACTCCAGTGCTATCAATAAAAAGCAGGCCTAAAAATAGGTGGAAAACGGAAAAAGGAAAGCTATTTCTTTTGATTTTATAAAAAAACTATCAATACCAACACAAAAAAGCAGCTACCACTTAGTAGATGCTCTTTTAATTATGCTACTTTTACTATTTTTAGTTCACGAATCAAATCTTTTGAAAAATTACCTTGTATGGCTTCCATT
>DATFAS010000209.1:0-18110 GCA_035254305.1 Bacillota bacterium | reverse complement strand
TTCGATTCAATCTTTTATGTATAAATCTTGAGACAAATAATAAAGTAGTATCGTACATACACCTATATTCAAATAATCAGATATTCATTATCCAATATAGGAGGCCTTTATATGGATAGTTGGGAACTTTCTTCACTTTATTCCCTGGTACTGATATTACTCGTAATAGGTAGTCTTTGCGGTGCTTTCCTTACGAAATGGGCCAGATGGGCTCACACACTCTCTCATCTTTTTTCTTTAGCTGCTGGCCTTTTGAACGGAGCCCTTGCCTTTGCGGAATTATACACACAGATCCCATTTCGCATTCACCTTTGGCCAATAACCCCTTACTGGACACTTACCTTTCATATCGACCCACTCTCTGCCTTTTTTCTGTTGATCATTTCTGTTGTATCCGTCCCTGTCTCCTTCTACTCCCTACAATATATGACCTTCTACCACAAGGAAAAGAATATTTCCTTCTATGGAACCGGACTTAATCTCTTTCTTCTTTCTATGGTTGCCGTTGTAACAGCAGATGATGGAGGAAGCTTCCTTCTCTCCTGGGAACTCATGTCCTTGCTCTCCTTCTTCCTTCTTGTATTTGAACATGAGAAACCAGAGGTACCTCGGGCGAGTTATATTTATTTAACGATGACCCACTTTGGTACAGCTTTTTTAATTCTCGCCTTTCTTCTCTTTGACACTTATTCGGGTAGCTTCCAATTTGAAAGCTTTCACCAGCAAGGAACCAACCTACCCCCTGAAATTCGCCATTTACTCTTTGGATTAATCCTTATTGGTTTTGGTACGAAAGCAGGGATCGTACCCCTTCATGTATGGCTACCACGAGCACACCCTGTTGCACCTACTCCAGTCTCTGCCCTCATGTCAGCTGTCATGATTAAAACAGCCATCTACGGAATCATTCGCTTTTCCTATGATTTTTTAGGTGTACAGACGATTTGGTGGGGAGTTATTGTTCTTTTCATCGGGGTAGTTACAGCACTGACAGGGATATTATATGGATTACTAGAAAGAGACATGAAGCGGTTCCTCGCATATAGTAGCGTGGAGAATATTGGAGTCATTCTTATAGGTCTAGGATCTGCTTTTCTCTTCTCTGCCTATAATCTTTCTGCTCTTGCTGCCTTTGCCTTAAGTGCATCATTATTCCATGTCCTTAACCATGCTCTTTTTAAAGGATTACTCTTCCTGGGTGCCGGATCGATCTATTATGCCACACACTTACGAAATATGGAGCAGCTAGGTGGATTGATTAAACGAATGCCATTTACCGCCATAGTATTCTTGATGGCAGGGTTGTCCTTGGCCTCTTTCCCGCCTTTTAATGGATTTATCAGTGAATGGATGACCTATCAATCTCTCTATCATCTTGCCGTTGATACCCCAACACCTATTTGGAAGATTGGTGGTATCCTTGCCCTTGCTGCATTAGGATTAACAGGAGCCTTAGTTGCTGGGGGAGTGGTGAAGATGTTTGGGACATCCTTCCTCGCCCTTCCACGATCCGAACAAGCAGAGAAAGCAACCGAGGTTCCACTGCTGATGAAAATAGGAATGGGCCTCCTAGCTCTTGGAACCCTGCTTTTCGGTTTATTTCCTGGATTCATCTTGAAGATGATAGACGGAGTCATTCAATACTTAGGAATCCTAACCAAGCCCAATCATCCCATTAGCCCTATTCATATCCCTTATCCTTCCCAAACTGCTGGATCCATTTCAATATTTATCATTCTAGTCGTGCTGCTCCTTATTTTTGGCTTCCTATGGGCCATGATTCGACTCTATTTTGGCAAATCATCTATCACAATCAATGAAACTTGGAATTGTGGAACACGGGTTCAATCCAGCATGGAATATACACCCACCTCCTATTCACATCCCATTCAGACCATTTTTCGCTGGTTGTTTCTTCCTCGTTCCCAAACCATAGACGATAAAAGAGGTTATTTCCCAAAACAAATATCCTATCGACTCAAGGTCATTAACCTTTTCGAATTAATCTTCTACCGGCCTTGGGTACAATTAAGTATTCTCTTAGCCCAACGAGTTCGCAGCATACAGAACGGAAATCTACAAGGCTATTTAGGCTATATGTTTCTTACCCTACTTCTGCTTTTATTTCTTACAAGAAGGTGGTAATCAATGGACACAATCTACACCTTTGGATGGGGTACTCTACAAATGGTATTCGTTGCTCTTGCGTCTCCGCTTTTGCAGGGGATTATAAAAAAGATCAAAGCACGCCTACAAAACCGACAGGGCCCCCCACTGCTACAGCCTTACTATGATCTCTTAAAATACTTCAAAAAAGAATCGATTTTCTCTGAGCATTCCTCCTGGATTACCAGGGCAACGCCCTATATTACATTTTGTACGATGTTGCTAGCAATATGTCTTCTTCCTATCTTCGGTGCTCATGCACCTTTTGGATTTTCTGGTGATATCCTCGTGCTTATCTATTTATTTGGAGTAGCTCGTTTTTTCACTGCATTAGCTGCACTAGATGCCGGGAGTTCCTTTGGAGGGATGGGATCAAGCCGCGAGATGGCATTAGGCCCTTTAGCCGAGTTTGCTCTCCTATTGGCTACCTTCGCCGCTTTGCTTTCTTCGGGGCATACCCAGGTCATCACATTAACAGACGGCTGGGAATTTTTTAACCCTGTCCATCTACTCTCTCTCATGGCCATGTTAATTGTTGTGGTGGCAGAAGTGGGGCGCATTCCCATCGATAATCCAGATACCCACCTTGAATTGACGATGATCCACGAAGGAATGCTGCTTGAATATTCTGGACGTTACTTAAGCCTGATGCTATGGGCTAGCCAGATCAAACAGTGGATCATGCTAAGCTTATTTGTCCAACTATTCCTTCCCGGTGGAGACTACTTCTCCTTGTATCTATTAAAGATGTTCGCCCTAAGCCTCCTACTTACCCTTGTCGAAACCAGATATGCAAAAATCCGACTTTTCCTAGTGCCAAGAGTATTTGTCTTTTCTATGATTTTATCCATTTTAGCTATTGTTACTTACTCTATCAACTAAAGAAGGTGGAAGAACACATGTGGATTCAATCCATTGCAACCTCCTTACTTGTGAGTACCTTTTTACTCTTTTTAACTCGAAGAATCACAACTGCCGTCAAAATTCTTTCACTTCAGTCCTTCATTCTTACTATTTCTGTAGGAATCGTCTGGCAAATCACGGGCATCTCCCATTTTCTCATTGCAGCCATTCTTACACTAATCATTAAAGCAGTGATTATACCTACTATTCTCTACGTCACCATCATAAAAATTGATGTTAAACGAGAGGTTGAAGGGTTGATCAACCCCTATACCTCCTTGATTGCAGCTATTATGCTTTCTTTGTTTGCCTTCTATCTAACCATTCATTTGAACCTACCCCATTCTGATTTTGGTAAGCCCTATTTACCCGTTTCACTTTCGATGATCTTTTTGGGCGCCTTCATCATGATCGTACATAAGAAGGCCTTACTACAAGGAATAGGTTTAATTGTGATGGAGAATGGCTTGTTTCTCATTGCGATGTCTTTAGGCTTTGGGATGCCAATATTTATTGAAATGGGGATTTTCTTTGATTTACTCGTCACAGTCGTTATTATCGGGATGTTCTCCTACCGGATTCACTCCACCTTTGAGAGCCTTAATACAGAAAATCTGCAAAACCTAAAGGGGTGAGGCCAATTGTTTGAAATTAGTGGACTACTGTTAACCCCCGTGTTCACCGGGCTTACCGTATGGGGGATTCGAAACAAACAGCTTTGTGAATGGATTCATCTTTTCGGATCTGTGCTTACCGTCATTTTTGGACTCAAGATTGCTTACTTTGTTTTCACCGGCACCCCCTTCAGTGCATGGAATGATTTCATCTATATAGACGCCCTAAGCGCTTTTAATATTTCGATCACCATGCTTGTAAGTCTCACTGCAGCATTGTATTCCATTGGATACATACGACACGAACTTCATGACAACACTATCACCGGCGAACAATTCCATCGCTATTATCTTTGGTATCATTTCTTCATTGTTAGCATGCTTGGTGTGAGTGTAACGAATAATATTGGCTTTCTGTGGGTAGCCATTGAGCTTACCACGCTTGTCTCTGCTCTACTCGTAGGATTCTACCAAAGAGGCACATCACTTGAGGCGGCATGGAAATATCTCATTATGGGGAGTGTTGGAATTGCTTTTGCCCTACTAGGCATTATTCTTCTCTATATATCAGGAATAGATGTGTTGGGGGAAGAGCATCAAGCACTGAACTGGACCGTACTGAACCATGTAGCTTCGATGTTAAATCCACAGTGGATGACATTAGCCTTTATATTTATCCTGGTTGGGTTTGGGACGAAAGCAGGGTTTGCACCCATGCATTTCTGGCTACCTGATGCACATAGTCAAGCCCCCTCACCTATAAGTGCTGTTCTTTCAGGAGTTTTATTAAACACAGCCTTTTACGGGATTCTAAGGATTTATGTGATCGCAAATCAAACATTAGGCGCGAGTGTCCATACTTGGCTACTTGGGTTCGGACTACTTTCCGTGGCAATTACCGTCCCGTTTATCCTCGTCCAGCATGATCTTAAACGGATGCTTGCCTACTCAAGTGTTGAGCACATGGGAATCATTACGCTTGGCATAGGGATTGGTGGCCCCTTGGGGATTTACGGAGCCCTACTACATATGTTTAACCATTCTATGACGAAATCTCTCTTATTTCTAGCAGCTGGTAACTTAAATCAAGTGTATCACTCTAAACGGATGGATCGGATCCTTGGAATGATCAAAACAACACCCGTAACAGGAATACTGTTCGTCATTGCTATTTTTGCTATAACAGGGCTTCCTCCATTCAACCTATTCGTCAGTGAATTTACCATTATGCTAGCTGGTTTTCGTGAAAACTCCATGTGGGCTAGTATTTTATTCATCATCTTTATTGGCTTTATCTTTGCAGGTATGCTCTTCTATACGATGAAAATGGCCTTTGGTCAAACACCACTTAAAGTCAAACCCAAGCCACTTAGCAAATGGTCCACAACTGCCTTATTTATTCCTTTGATATTTGTTATTGGGTTTGGCATCTACGTGCCTTCCTTTATGACTGATATTTTAAATCAAGTAGCCCTCATTTTGAAAGGAGCTGGCCGCTAATGGAGCAACACCTTGATCTTCATTTCCCGTTGTTTGCGCGAGGATATAATATGAAAAACGAAGCTGTCTATCTGGTCTTAAAGGAGGATCTGCCGGAAGCCTGCAAATATTTCGTCCATGAAAGGGGAGGAAGGATATTTACCATCTTAGGCAATGA
Organism: Bacillota bacterium; assembly: GCA_035254305.1. Taxonomy (GTDB): domain Bacteria; phylum Bacillota; class Bacilli; order Aneurinibacillales; family RAOX-1; genus DATFAS01. Next base: position 12,770 of record DATFAS010000209.1, on the reverse strand, counting down.
TGAACGACAAATTCACGGTTCTTTTGCTCTTTACTACATCTTCTCAATTGATTCGGAGCAGCAATTTATTACACTGAAAATACTAATTGGTGAATCCGATCTTACCTTTCCTTCCATTACCAATAAAATCCCAGCAGCTAATTGGTATGAACGCGAAATCTTCGATCTCCTTGGCATCATGCCATTAAACCATCCGTCTCCCTACCCTCTTATCTTTCATCATGAAAGACCTAGAGGATTTTATCCATTACGAAAGGAATTTTCTCTTGACGTTAAAATTCCCCACCAACAGGTGGTGGAGCATTTTACAAAGGTTGAAGGAACAGGTATCGTACAAATTCCTGTTGGTCCCATCCACGCGGGGATTATCGAACCTGGACACTTTCGTTTCTCCGCTGTTGGGGATACAGTGATTCACCTTAACGCGAGATTATTCTATACCCATCGTGGAATAGAAAAACGAAGTGAAGGGATGCCACTTAACCAAGCGCTACTCCTAGCTGAACGAATTTGCGGAGTCTGTGCTCTCTCACATGCTGCTTCCTTTGCTCATGCTGTAGAAAATATTGGCCAAACAGAACTCCCCGAACGAGCAAGATTTCTACGGACCATCTTTCTTGAGTTGGAACGGTTATATAATCATATTGGGGACGTGGGAAACATTTGTGCTGGTTTTGGATTTGCCTTCGGAATTAGTCAGGGATCACGACTACGAGAAGAACTCCTACAGCTTAATGAACGGATTACAGGACATCGCTACCTACGAGGAGTGATCCGACTGGGTGGAACACATGTTGATCTTTCCCTCTCACAAATTCGCGATATCCGTAATACATTACATCGAATAGAATCCGAATTTCGTGAGTTAACCGAAATTCTCTTATCCCATGAAATCGCCATGAATCGTATGCAATCAACAGGACGGCTTAGTCTTTCACAGGTGATGGACCTAGAGGTTGTGGGGCCTGCTGCCAGAGCATCAGGACGCAACATCGATATCCGAAGAGACCAACCCTATGCCGCTTATTCTATTCTCAGTTTTTCAGTTCCCCACTATACCGAGGGGGACGTCCTCGCAAGGATTCGAGTTCGGATTGATGAAGCTTTTCAGTCCTTTTCCCTTATCGATCAAGCCATTGATAGGCTTCCAACCGGTAAAATTTGCACCCCAATCAATGATCTTCCTGCTTATCACTGGGCTTTCGGCTGGAGTGAATCCCCAAGAGGGGAAAATGTGCACTGGTTCATGACAGGTCCTAATCAAACGATTTATCGCTACCGTATTCGTTCTGCCGCCTACAGTAATTGGCCTGCTGTTCCACTTGCTGTCCAAGGGAATATCATCCCAGACTTTCCACTGATTAATAAAAGCTTTGAATTATGCTATTCATGCTGTGATCGTTGAAGGGAGGAATTTCAATGTTCCAGATTTTCTCTAAGATTTGGAAAACAGGGGTGGTAACCCAAAAAGATGATTTTTCTGAAGCACCCCCACTTTTCCGAGGGAAACCCGTATTCGGGACTACAGCATGTAATGGCTGCGGCCAATGTATTAAGGTCTGTCCAACAGGTGCCATCACACTCATAAACTATCAGCTGCTCTCCTTATCGTATTCTTCCTGTATCTTTTGTGACATTTGTACTGGGGAGTGTAAAACAGGTACAATCCAGCCTACTACAGAGTATCGATTGGCAACCAAACATAAGCCGGATCTTACGATAACCACTTCTTTCCCACAAAAAGGAGATGATGAGCATGTTGCATCAGCAGGCAGCTTCCGACCGGAAAATGCTGCAAAACCGTATTAAAGAAGTGCTAGGCCATTCCTTACATATTCGGCATGTTGATTCAGGTTCATGTAACGGTTGTGATTTTGAAATGAGCACACTAACCAACCCAATCTATGATATTCAACGCTTAGGTGTTGATTTCGTTGCCTCTCCCCGCCATGCAGATATGCTATTGGTTACTGGTGGGGTGACGGTTCACCTTGAGGAAGCACTCAAGAAAACATATCAAGCCACAGCACACCCCAAAATGGTCGTAGCTGTTGGTTCTTGTGCTTGTGGTGGGGGCATCGTAGGAGAAACCTACGCCAATTATGGAGGAATTGATCAGATTGTACCCGTGTATGTTTATATTCCAGGTTGCCCTCCAAGACCCCAAGCCATAATGGAAGGAATCCTACTCGCGTTAGATCGGATGAATGAGCATAGAGAGAGATAAACATAAGCTTTGTTCTTAGTATAAAACAGATTGCCAAGCTGTTAGAAGGTTGTGTGATCAAGCTGAAAAATGGAGACTATCCCATGATTAGTCATCATTCATAACAAAAAAGGCTGCCTCTAAAAGGTCAAGTTTGACCAATTAGGGACAGCTCTAAACTCTCAACGCTAAACAATACCATGTAATTTAGCTAAGATTATAGTAAGCAATAAATGTGGGATCATTATCATAGAATTGTGTGAAATTGTGGGTCGAATGAATCAACCTCTTCGGAAATACCCCATAACCTCTACGGTTTGAGTAATATTAACAAAAGCTTCCGGATCCACTTCGCTTATCATCTGTTTCACCTCTGAGAGCTCATAACGCGAAATCACCATAAAAAGGACCTTTCTCCGACTTCCGGTAAAAGCACCCTCCCCATCCAAAACAGTTATTCCTCGAATCAAATTAGGAAGAATTCGATTTTTGATCTCATCCCCACGGCTCGTAATAATCATAAGCGTCAATTTAATATGACTGGTATGTATCGTGTCAATCATCTTCCCGGTAGCAAATATGGATACCATGGTATAAAGAGTAACATCCCAGTTAAATTGAAATCCTGCTATAAAAATAACAATGGCATTCATAGCAAAAATAAAGGACCCTAGCGGGAAATCCTTCTTACGAGTGAAGAGCAGTCCTATGATATCAAAGCCACCGGTTGACGCCCCTGCACGAAAAACATACCCAACTCCAATACCCGCAAGCACCCCTCCAAAAACACAAGATAATAAAGGATCATCAGAAACCTGACGAATGGGAATATAGACCAGTGCAACCGAGAGAACAACGACCGAAAGAATGGTATCGATCATAAACCGTTTTCCGAGCTTAATATATCCAAGGATAAGCAGCGGAAGATTCAACACAAAATTAACAACACCCGTGTTAAAAGGCGTGACTAAACCAACTAGCATAGATAACCCTGCAATTCCACTACTTAAAATCTTATGGGGTAATAGAAAAAAGTTGTACCCAACAGCAATTAAAATGGATGAAAGAACAATTGTAATAAATTTTGCCACATGTGGCCTCCTAAAAAAATTAATCTCCTCTTATCATTTCACAACAAAATAGTGGATAATCGGATCCCCTCAAAATATTACCACATTTGGTGAATGATTTTTTACTATGAATCCATCGTTTATTGGAGGAAATTCATAGATCCTGTCGAAATATATTATTTAAACACATATGTTTGAGGGGAGAAACAATGAAAAAAGGCCTAGTAATTGGGTTACTTGCACCTAATGTCATAGGGGCCATCTTTTTTGGAAGGCTTCTATACACGTCGTCAACCATGGATCCTTCACAGATAAATGTCGTGAAAAACGCCAGTGCTGCTGTCACCCCTGCTGCAAAAACAGATAATTCGTCAACGCCACAAGCAGACGAGCCTTCCCCACAAACAAAGGAAACAGTTGTAGAGAAGACGATTGGATTACCTGCTTTTCAAGAGGATTTACCCTATGGGAAACTCACTAGCAAAATTCCTTATCCAAACCACGACAAAACTGTCTATCTTACATTTGATGATGGTCCAGGGGACGAAACCAGGGAAATTGAAAGTATATTAGAACGAAATAAAATCCGAGGTTCCTTTTTCTGGGTTGGTCACAACCTAGAGAGTTGGATAGATAAAGATCCTACAAATCAGAAATTCGCCCAGGATATGGTGAGTAAAGGGGATATTATTGGATCTCATACGATGAATCACACAGCTATGAGCCACAAAAGCCTACCTGTACAGATTCAGATGATGAAGGATAATGCAGCATTAATTACGGAGAAAGTGGGTTCTCCGATTACCTATTTCCGCCCACCCTACGGTTCAGTAGACCATAATACGCTAAAAGCCTCAGAAACTGAAAAGGAAATTATCGCCTATTGGCATGTAGACAGTGAGGATTGGAAATATCCGAACAATCCAGAGAAAGTATTAAGTAACATTATGAATGAGGTTCAACCAGGCTCGATTATCCTCATGCATGAAAAACCAACCTCTGCAGCTATGTTGCAAAACATCATTGATTCACTAAAAGAAAAGGGCTATGAATTCTCAGCTTTGCCATCAATCAAAACGACGACCAAATAAAAAGGAGCCTCAGGGCTCCTTTCTATTCTATAGCTAATCACGATCTCGGTCTTTTGATTGTTTCGTAGCCCTCCAGAATGTACGAAAAACAGCTACAAATATGGTCACTGCAAAAGCAATAATTAAACTCTTAAACGATATATGCATCTTAATCTCCTATTATTTCTTTTCATTCTACTATAGAATATTAATTTTTCATAAACAATAACGTTTTTACCTAGTTTATAATGAAAGAATAAGCCTAAAAAGGAGAAACAAAACGTGAAAAACTGGAAGGTCATGATCCAATTATTAGCTCTTTGCTTCGGGTGGCTATCATGGGCTAGCCCTACTCATGCTAGTTCTGACTACGAATCTCCTATTTCAATTAAACTAGTAAATGATCTTGGTAATCCCCATGATATCCAACTATCCATTAAAGGTCAAATCATCATAAAAGAAGATCCCACTATTTCACTTACTGCAAACGTGATTTATAGAATTACTAGTGGAACAGGTACACTAACTCTTGCATCTGATTCAGGAATTGTTCAGACCTTTAATCAAACATTTACACTTATTCCCATAAATTATAGTACTGAAAACCAAATCATCATTAATCAAAAACCTTATCTAGGGAATATCTCTTTTACACTTGAAGGTCAAACCATTCGCCCCATAAACACACTCCCACTTGAAGATTATCTAAAAGGAGTAATCCCTAGTGAAATGCCCGCTTCCTGGCCTCTTGAGGCGCTTAAAGCCCAAGCAGTTGCCGCCCGCACTTATATTTTGACGAAGAAAGATAAAGTAATCGACGACACAACAAATTATCAAGTGTACAGTGGGTATCATTGGTATGAGAAGTCAACCGCTGCTGTTGAACAAACAAAAGGCCAATTTCTAAAGGAGACAAATGGTGCTCTTGCTCAAGCTGTTTATTCTTCTAGTAATGGTGGCATAATCGAAGCCAGTCAAAATGCATGGGGAGAATCTTCTGTTTATTCATATCTTACTGCGAAGGAGGATCCCTATGATCCGAAAAACCCTTGGACACTCTCCTTTCACCGAAATCAAATAGCTGTAGAATCATTAGATCTTACCAAACCTGATAACTGGTGGAATCAGACCCATGAGGTTGACCCCGTCGTCTCCAAAAATCTGAAAGACTATTTACAAAAAAACGGATTTGCCAACGCAGAAATCAAGATCACTGCCATCCCTATTTTCATAATCAGTGATGCTAAAACATCAGGTAAACGGGCAACAAGTGGAAATTTATCCGTTGAATTCTTTGTGAAGGACAGTGGAGGATATCGAGTAGAAAATGGTCAGCTTAAAACATTTCATCTCGATTATAATGATCTATCTATGAATCAAATAAGAAGATTACTTGATCCCCTGAAGGTGAAAAGCAATCTAGTCGAGTCCCTAAACTATGATGGGGAACTCTATACCCTAGTTGGCTTAGGGTTTGGCCATGGTGTAGGGATGAGTCAATATGGGGCAAAAGCGATGGCAGATCAAGGAAAGGAATTCAAAGACATCCTTGCCTTCTATTATCCTGGAACCCTTCTTGCCGGAAGTACAACTGATTCACAGCTTACAGCTCCAGAGGCTATTCCTACAAGTAATAGCCAGAATAACATTCCTGAGCCTAGTTTTAACGCAAAGGGAAGTGAGAACACAGCTGTCGTTCCCCCTTCTTCAGTGAATCCTCCGATTTCTTCTGACAACAGGATCATCGTAACGATTCAACTGAATGAAAAGAAGATTGGTTTTCCCGATCAACAGCCGTACATAGACGTTAAGGATCACCGTACCATGGTACCTGTTCGTTTTGTTTCAGAATCATTAGGTGCCAAAGTAGATTGGGACCCGAAAAAACAGGTCGTTACGATTTCACAAGGTGATCGGCAAATCACGCTTAAAATCGGGGAAATGAAGGCAACCGTTGACAATCGGTCCCTCCTCTTAGATGCAAAAGCAACAGTTACGGATAATCGAACCTTCGTCCCCCTTCGTTTCATAACCGAAACCTTTGGAGGGAAGGTAACCTGGGATCCATCAACGAAAACAGTAAATCTGATGCTACGTTAAGTATAAGAAAAATAAAATAGGGCTAGAGATCCTCAAATGCTCTTCTTATGAATCTCTAGCCCTTTTAGTTAAAAGAACAAACCTCACACCATTTTTAGCAATGAAAGAGAATTCCGCTTGCTCTGGCTACTAAATTTTCCTCATCATCATAGATGAAGCAATCCGTATGAGTTAGACTTCGCCCTTCCTTTACCACATGGGCTAAGGCTTTTAAGGAGGCTCCTTTTGCCCCTTTTAAGAAGGATACCTTAAGATCAACCGTTACTGCCTTTTGTATTCCATCCTCATACACACCAAGCGCATTACACATTGCTACATCCGCCAGAGAGGAGATAATTCCACCGTGAACAACCCCTACACTATTCAGGAACAATGGCTTCACAGGTAAAGTCAGTTTCACACTTTTCTCATCGATTCTCTCATATGCAAAATTTAGAAATACATCAAATGCCTGCTGAATAAACAACGGTATCTCCCCTTTTCGCATTTCTTCCATTTGCACCTCTATGCCCAATATGTATCTATTGTTGTTTTTTCTAGCATACAACTGCATGGGGTTAATACACAAGCCTCCATTCAGAAATGGGAGTCAAATCCCATCTAGTAATCAAAGCTAAAGCATTCTAACGTATTCCTCATCATTAATGTATGAAACCAGTCGAATCTCATATAATGAATGGTAAGACCTCTATACTTTTAGAAAGGAAATATGAATCGTGCACACTGTTGGTCTAGCCATTGGTATTGTTTTTGCTGTATTTATTATCATCATGAGAATTAAAAAAAGCAAAAAGCCGATCCAATTAAAAAATATTGTCCTTCCCCCATTTTTTATGAGTACTGGATTTCTAATGTTTATTTACCCAACCTTTCGACCAGACCTCATCCATATTTTCTTAGCCTTGTTGATTGGATCGCTTTTTTCTATTCCTTTAATTTGGACGACCTCCTTTGAATTTAAAGGAAGTGATGTCTATGTGAAACCATCTAAAATATTTATCCTTACATTAATTGGCCTATTTGTCGCACGAACATTGATCCGCATCTACGCTAGTGAATCGATATCTGAAACACAATCAAGTGGAATGTTTTTCATTATGGCCTTCGGTATGGTGCTCCCCTGGCGAATCGGTATGCTTATTAAATATAGAAATTTACATTCCTTCAAACCAATAAGAGAGAAATAAAAGCCGGATCTCAAATCTGGCTTTTTTATTTTTCTTGGAGAAAATTGACTCAATCCTTTAAATACAACAGATATATTTTCATATGAATCAAATAAAATTTCACTTGTAATAAAACAACATAAAAAATTACAAATTTGTTGTGGAACAGCAAAAAAGCCTAAAAAATGAAGATTTAAGGACATAAACAGGAAAATCTGGCTTGTTTACCACTCTTTCCAAATTTCCCTATTTTCAGTAAAAAGTTTATAATAAAAAAATCAGGAGTGTACATTTCTTCCATGGAAATGATACCCTGACTTATAAAAATAAAGGAGTGGTGTTTAATGGTAAAAGACAGAGAAGTGATTTTAACAGAAACAAAAATTACTATGTCAGACCCAACTGCACTAGGTGTTTTCGGTTTATCCATGGTTACTTTTGTTGCTTCATCAGCGAAGTTAGGCTGGACTACAGGTGTAACCTACATCATACCATGGGCGATCTTCCTTGGGGCAATTGCACAGATTTGGGCATCCACCGTTGACTTCAAAAAGAATAATTATTTTGGTGCCATCGTATTAGGAGCTTATGGACTATTTTGGCTTGGTGTTGCTTCACATTGGGCAATTAGCTTAGGGTGGTTCGGTGACCCTGGTAAGACTGCAGATCCGAAACAACTTGGAATGGCTTTCTTCGGATATCTGATCTTTTCTCTCTTCATTACAGTAGCTGCCTTTGAGGCAAACAAAGTATTTGCTATCCTTTTAATTCTCATTGATGTTTTACTTCTTTCTCTTGGATGCGCTTCCTTTGGCATTAATCCTGGTTTATTTGGCAAGTTAGCTGCCTACTCTGAATTATTTGCTTCCTTATTTGGATTCTATGGTGCTGGCGCTGTTTTCTTAAATAATTTCTTTGGACGTACCGTCCTATCCTTAGGTGCACCACTTGGAATCATTAAAAAAGGTCCCGTTGTATCCTCTAAATCTAATAAGAAACTTCCTGCTTAATTTTTTCACATTAATGGAAACGCTTAACTTCTCAGCTAACTCACCTTGACTTTTCTTCCCTGCTGGTTGAGATCCCATAAACATAATACAGAAAGGGACAATGCGATTAGAAATTGTCCCTTTCTTTCTTAAGCACTTAAAGATTCCCCCACACTTCAAATAAACGAAGTTAGTGGGGGATTATTTATTTTCGCATCAAAGTAATATAAACTCCGTTCTCTTTTTCTTCGTATTTCCCTCCAATGGATTCTATAATTGGCCGGATCGGAATATAGCTAACCCCATTCTCTAAGGTCAGTCCAGTGTCATAGATTACCTTGTTATTTAATGTTATGTTATTCTCACTTACCGTCACATTGAGGGCTGGGAAAGAAATCGTATTGGAGGATAAATCAAAATAAATGTCCTTTTTGGGAATCCCCAAAATATATCCTAATGTAATAGGTTGAGTTGTGTATATTCCATTCTCATTTTTGGCATTAAAGTATCCTAAGAGATAATCCGCCGTTCCCTCAGCGGTTAATTTATTATCATTCAGATAGATGGGTCGTTCATTTACAGGTACCGTGGTAATATAGATAGTTCTCTCTTGCTCCTGCCATTGTACTCTCTGCCCACTATATTCAACCACAAAACGTAAAGGAATCAAGGTATAGCCATTAAGAATCCGTGGGGCTGTTGTTAAATTTATTTCTCGATCATTTACATATGCCGATCTACTGTTAATGGTTAACTTGATCGTAAGGCCTTCCTTCCTCCCGATCACCGTTTGAGACAAGGGGTCCCAATCAACACTCATCCCCACCCTTTCAAACAAGGGCCGAAACTCAACCAATGTCGTTCCTTGCTCTACAAGCGGGTCATTATTGAAATGAACCATCTGATTGTCAACTAAAACACGAATGTCTTGAGCAGCGAAAGCCTTAGAAGGCTGTAATATCCCGACAGTTAAGGCAATGAGTAAACTGAGCTTCCATAATCTCTTCATTCAGAACCTCCATAATATTCATTCTAGCTCCAGTACTCTTGCATTTCGACCCATTCGCCCCAAAATCCTTTTTCTACAATAAACTCTTCAGTATTTTGCCAAATTTAAGAACAATTCCATGATATCCATCATCTGACAAACCAACAAAATGTGTATACATTTCTGCAGACAATGTCTCAGAACCCAAAGGAATTTGAATAATAATATCCCCTTGCTTCTCTAACTTGTTAACAAGTTCTTTAATTCTCTTCTTCTGGACATGGTAGGGAATGATATCGTCACCTGGTTGCCCATCAGAGAGAACAAGGATGATCTTTTGCACTCCGACTCTTCCCTGCTCCTCAACTAATTTGGAGATAGCGAGTAAAGCTTCATATTCGGGTGTTCGATATCCTGGTGCAAGTGCAGCTAATCGTTCCTTTCTAGCTGTTCTGTGTGGACTATACAATTCTTGTATTAGAATCGATTTGCTCGAATCCTGTGAGAAGGAGTATACCCAGGTTTGGACGGAAGATGCCACTTCTAGTGATTCTACAAAAAGCGCTGCTAACTGCCTTGCTATCCTGTATTTAGGAAGATCAATCCCTTCTGCCTGTTCATACATAGACGAGCTTGCATCGATGAGTAAGACGATATCTAGCTGTTTCGTCCGTGTGTTCTGAATAATAGGATTCATGAATAATTCCTTCGAGTATTTTGCTTGATAGAGTGCATCCTCATCTAGGCTACCACTCTTTAGGCCGTATTGATGAAGAACTTGTTTTGTATTTGCCCATGCCCATTGATTCCGTAATCGGATAATTTGGCTTTGAATGGCTGCCCGATCCCTAGCATAATCCTTCTTCATATCTTCTGTTAATTGGGGGATTTGACGACGAATCTGGTACCGGTACCGCAGATCTGTGTGCTCTACAGGTATATACTCTTCTTCCTTTAGCTGTTTCATATTTTCAATGTCTAGCCGTTTAAGTCCACGTTTGGAAAATAAGGTGCCACTACTTCCTTGTTGATGCAGTAGCTCTATGATCTCCGCTGAATCCATTTTCTCCGATGATGGTATGGGTTGTATCTCACCAACGTTTATTTCAGCCTGCTCCCAGGGATTTAATAAATCAAGGTTCATTTCTTTAAGAATTGAACCCGATAATGGCATATGAATCCAATTCTCATCACGAGTTAAATCTGCTTGATGCTCTGATTGATTTTTTTTGCCGCCTTTTTCCTGTCCCTTCTCACCAGGTGTTGGCAGGCCCTCCACAGCAAGAACGAGGCGTTCCGACATATAATTCAAGTCACGTGTTAGATTAAACATTTTCTCATCAAATAAAATCGTATATAGCTGATAGGCTAATTGAACCGAATCAAGCTTTCTCAATTCATGAACCGTCTGAAATCGTGATAATTGATAGAGGATATAATAGTAGGCCCTTGCAACATTTCGTTTATAGAGACGAAGTGGCTGTGTCGATCTTAAGGCCTGAATGAGCATATGGACTCTGTCTCTTCTCTTTAACCCCCACTGCTTTCTTAATTTCTCGAAGATCAGATAATCTCTGTATTTAAGTAAATAACCTTCATACCCAGGATACTGCAGCGTAATGATCTGGTCATGAATCACATCTAATAGTAAATGGTGCAAAACCTCAAGTATCTTTTTCGACTCGTCCTCTTCATTGAAAGGATGCTTGTCCCATTTTTCTCGTAGGTGGGCCGCTTGATGGATGGCTGCTCCTGTCATCACATCTACAGCATCAAAGAAACTGTGTCCCTTCGGACGAAGAAGGATCGGCTCCCAAGAAATCGTAATAGTCGAAGAAGTTAGGATATCCTCTACCTCCTCGCCCTCTCCAAGAAAATTGATTCTACAGTGGTTGGAGCCATAAATAATGGTGATGATACGCGTTATTCCTTGCATGATGGCAAGTAACGATTTCGCACGTTCTTTTCCATTTTGCCTTAAGGGATCCTCTATTTTTCCCAACCATATTTGACTATACGCCTGTTCCATCTCTTCTGGCTTGGCTCGTTTAATCTGAGGAAGCATTCCGTTGACATATGAACGAAATAACCCATCCAAAAAAGTATTATGCGAAGACACGGTATCCCACCAACCCTTGGATAGCCTGTAATACAGCTGTTTGCTCACTATCTGTACCACCATCAGCCGAGTAGCGGTAGACAAAGGAAAAGGTGAGGGCAGTCTTCAAATTGTTCCCTCGTGCAAGCAGGGCTGCGGCAGCCAAAGCAGGTCTAAGCCCCATCGTTTTGCTTAGTAATTCACCCTCGAACATTTCGTTTAGCTTTAACGTAATACCCGCAATGTGACGAGTTGCTTCCTCTGCAATCGGATATCGCTTTTGCAGTAATTCCATAATCGCTTCTTTAGAAGGAAGCTGTAGGCGAATTTCTTGAAAACGATCCTCTAGGGCATGATCAAGATGGAAGGTCCCTGTATGCTGCCTACCTGTATTACGTGTAGCTAAGAAGAGGGTTTGTTCGTGGACTTTAATCATTCGATTCAGTTCTTCAACATACACCTCTCGATTTCCGTCAAGTATATTCATAATTGGATTGTGATTATCAGGAGTAGTACGGTTGATTTCATCGAGGATAATGAGCCCAGGCTGTTCGATCATATCAATAAATTTACTAGGTACAAACACGGTTCCTTTTCCTTCTCGAAACTCCCAACGGCCAAACCAATCCCTTGGACTGCGAATGGCACCACAATTCACCTTGTGAAAGGGCAGTCCATATACCTTCGCCCAAACCTGGCCAAATTCAGTCTTTCCACAACCGGGATTACCTGAGAGTAAGATATGAAAATGACTAAACATATAATCTTGAATAATACGTAAGGTTTGATCATCTATATAGAAATCTGGTATTTCCGTTAGATTTGTTCCCCAATTCATGGCTATCCACCTACTACTTTCACTCTCATTTTTCTTATTATAACCCCCACTTTTCCTTCAAGACTGTGATTCATATCATTCTCGAAGTCTTACTTTTCTCCCTCTTAAAATAATAAAAAAACCCGTATTTCCTTGAGTTAGAATTACGGGTTTTTATCTGCCAAAAGTATTTTTGCGAGTGTTTCCATTTAACAAATGTTTCATATGGTTTTAAATTGTGAATCGCCCCGTTAATTCCTGAAGCT
>DATFAS010000208.1:0-8970 GCA_035254305.1 Bacillota bacterium | reverse complement strand
GATGGATTAACCATCTATCCTGGAAATGTGCATTCACTTGAAGATCAGTTGATCTATCTTCTCCAAAACCCAGTAGAAGCAACAAGGATGGCGAAGACAGCCAAAGAAAAAGTGGAAAAGGCCTATCGTTGGGACCACATTGCTCGGGAAACACAAAGAATTTATCATACCAAGAACCAGGAGGATCACCATGAAAGCCATTATCCTAGCGGGTGGCAAAGGAACGAGATTACGACCCCTGACCAGCCATTTGCCTAAACCAATGGTACCCTTGCTTAATCGCCCTTGTATCGAATATACCCTTCAATTACTTCGAGAACATGGAATTCGCGATATTGCCATAACCCTGCATTACTTGGCTGACCAAGTCATGGACTATTTTGGTGATGGCAAGGATTGGGGTGTTCATCTGCACTATTTCATTGAAAACCTACCATTAGGGACTGCAGGAAGTGTACGAAATGCAGCAGATTTTTTAGATGAACCTTTTATCGTTATGAGTGGAGATACCTTAACCAATCTCTCCATCCAAGAAGCAGCCCACTTCCATCACAAGAATCATTCCGAAGCAACTATGGTGCTTAAGAAGATCACCTATCCACTGGAATATGGGGTTGTACTCACAGATAGTCACCAACGTATCACCCAATTCGTGGAGAAACCCTCCTGGGGACAGGCTTTAAGTGATAAAGTCAACACGGGATTGTATATTCTCGAACCATCGATCTTTCGTCTCATTCCTCCGGATCAAGAAATCGATTTCAGTAAGGATGTATTTCCTCAATTATTAGGAACAAACAAGCTATATGGATTTGAAACCGATGCGTACTGGTCGGATATCGGAAATCCGGAGAGTTATATAGAAACTCAAATGCATATGCTTCACAATAATTTTTTTGTGCACAAGGAATATGAAGAAATTTCACCAGGCATTTTTATCGGCGAAGACGTAAACATTCACTCTACTGCCAAGCTTAAGTCCCCTTGCCTGATTGCCTCGGGAACACGGGTCGATGCCAATGTCACCATTGGCCCTCATTCCGTGATTGGAAAGAATAACATAATTAAACAAGGTTCGGGAATTCGCCAATCGATTTTGTGGGATGGAGTTCATATAGAACAAGCTGTAACCATGGATCGCTCCATTGTCTGCAGCATGTGTTGTATCGGATCATCCAGTACGCTTAAAGATGGTGCCATCTTGGGGATCGGTTCTAATCTTGGACATCATACATATGTCAAGGAACAGGTCAAGATAGGACCACAACAGAAGCTTGCGCCATTCTCTAAGGTTCACACTTCTGTGATTTCAGCACACCAGCTGCAAAAATATCAATTTGACCATGGAAAAATAAGGAGTTTGGCAAATGTTCATATGACACCGGATTACCTAACCAGGCTAGCAGCTGCCTATGCTTCAGAGGTGGGGAAAGGGCGCATAGTGGTCAGTTCCTGCTCACATCCCTTCGCCCAAGTGATGCGTAATTCCTTAATTTCTGGATTGCAAAGTGCAGGAATCGAAGTTATGGATGCGGGAAAAACGTTACCTGCGGTTAATCGATTCTCCATCAAAATCCTACAGGCTAAGGGTGGTATCCACGTAGAGATGTCCAACCCAGGGCAAAATACGGAAAGTGACTTATTATTTTACGACGAAAAAGGGCTTCCTATATCTAAAGCCATGCACCGTAAAATCGAAAATGCGCTAATCCAAGAACATTATGCACGGGTAAATCCGGATGAAGTGAAAATGCCAACGTTTGTACCAGAAGTGGAAGATGGTTATTTGCGAACCATGATGGACACTTTTGATCTCCAAGAAGTACGATCTCAGCGTTTCAAGATTGTGGTTTCTTGTGATAGGCGAAATCTTCAGTCTTTCCTCGTCAAATGGGCCAATCATCTCGGTTTACAGCTTGTTTTTCTAGACGATACGACTCAAGAATCGTACCTGCAACAGGCAGTCATTGCAGAAAATGCTGATCTTGGACTCTGGATCGATAACAATGCCCATCGTCTGATTGTGGTCAGTGATAACGGAATTGTGCTCACAGAAGATCAATGGTGGGGCGTTCAACTTCAGGCCATGCTCCAATTTTCTTTACCAGAAAAGGTGTATCTACCAGTCGGGCTATCGCCGCAAATCCATAATTTTGCCCAACAACTTGGATTAGAAGTGGTTAAAGTGAGTCATGACTTCCGCTCCATTATGGAATATCAGGAGGAACGATTTCATCCGATTTATGATGTTTTCTACGGCATTTCCCTTATCATCCAGTTTTTAACAAATAGACAACAGCGCTTCATTGACTTACTGGCAGCAATACCCGCGGATTATCAAGAGATTATACAAATCCCCTGCCCACATGAGAGGAAGGGTTCGTTCATGCGAGAAATGGCAGAGCAGGTTCAAGGAAAACAAGTTGAGTTTATTGATGGGATGAATGTCTATCAAGCAGATGGATCGGTTTGGATTAAACCGGATGAAACGGAACCCACTGTCCACCTAAAAGCTTTTGCTTCCTCTGCCAACGCAACAAAAGATCTAACGAAGCAATATCTCGATCAAATGAATAAAATTCAAACAGGATGGATGTGAACCAGTGCCTAGGCCCATTGTTGTAGGAAATGGAAAGCTTCTCATAAATTTTGATACCCGGCTGAACATGCGTGATTTATATTATCCCTACGTTGGTCAGCTGAACCAAATTGGCGGACAGTATTGCCGATTAGGAGTGTGGGTGGATGGAGTGTTTAGTTGGTGCTGTGACGAGGATTGGGCCATCCATCTGGATTACAAGAAAGAAACATTGGTCAGCCATATAGTGACCAGAAATGAACGATTGGGAATTGAACTAATCATTAACGATGGTGTGCACCAACGTGATGATATTTTTCTCAAACGGATACAAGTCCGAAACTTACGCAATGAACAGTGTGAAGTTCGTGTTTTTCTACACCAGGATTTTAGCATTAACGAGACAGAAGTTGGGGATACAGTGGTGTATGAGCCTACTCTTCATGCCATCTACCATTACAAGCGAAATGTTTACCTGTTGGTTAATGGGTTAGCCGAAAAAGAAGGCATTTATCAATATAGCATTGGGACAAAACGCTTTAATCATGCGGAAGGAACCTGGAGAGATGCGGAAGATGGACTTTTGGGCGGAAACCCCATTGCTCAGGGATCTGTTGATTCTACCATTAGCTTTCGTGTAACGGTACCCGCATATGACAGTAAAATTATTTATTATTGGCTTTGTGCGGGCCCAGATCGCAATGCCGTTAAAAAACTCAATCAGTATGTTTTAGATTCTTCTCCCGGAGATTTGCTCGATCGAGTGGAAGTTTACTGGAAGCGTTGGGTTAATAAATTAGATATGAAATATGCTGATCTACCTGAGGAAGTCATTCATTTATATAAAAGAAGCTTGCTCATTGTCCGTACACAAGCAGATCAAAACGGCGCCATTTTAGCCGCCAATGATTCTGACATTCTACAATTCAATCGAGATCATTATAGTTATATGTGGCCACGGGATGGTGCCCTTGTCGCCTATGCTATGTCCATAGCAGGCTACGATGGCATTGCAAATCCATTTTTCGAATTTTGCGCAAAAGCGTTAACAGATGAAGGATATATGCTTCATAAATATAACCCGGATGGATCGGCAGGTTCGAGTTGGCATCCTTACATCTCCAAGGGTAAGATCCAACTTCCGATTCAAGAGGATGAAACCGGGCTCGTGCTTTTTTCCCTATGGAAGCATTATGAGAAGTACAGGAACTTGGAATTTGTCCAAAAGCTTTATGTCTCCTTAATTCGGCCAGCAGCGAAATTTCTCAAAAACTATGTACTACCTCAATATCAATTACCACAGCCAAGTTATGACCTATGGGAAGAACGCCGGGGAATTTTTCTGTTCACCTCATGCACCATTTATGGAGGGCTACAGGCAGCTGCGAACTTTGCCAATTTGTTCGGGGACTTTGAAAGAGAAAGACGATATGCAGAAGCAGCAGAAAAAATAAAAAGTGGCATTTTAACGCACTTATATGATGCTGAATTAGGCCGTTTTGTTCGTGGTGTTTATGTAGAGGATCAAGAATTGCTGAAGGACTTCACCTTAGAATCTAGCTTATTTGGCATTTTCGAATTTGGTGTTCTACCAGCTACCGATGAGAGGGTAAAACGGACCATGGAAACCGTGCTTCGTGGCTTAAAGGTTAAAACGCAGGTAGGAGGCTATGCCCGTTATCACAATGACTACTATTTCCAAAAGTCTCAAGATATTGATCGGGTACCCGGAAATCCCTGGATCATTTGTACTCTTTGGATGACTGAATACAAAATTGCAACCGCAGAATCATTACCTGCCCTAAAAGAAGTGATTGCTGATTTGGAATGGGTGGCTAAATACCAAATGTCATCAGGTGTACTGCCAGAGCAATTACATCCTTATGATGGCAGTCCCTTGTCCGTTGCACCTTTGACCTGGTCGCACTCTACCTTTGTCCTCACAGTTAATAAATATATTAATCGCTATAAAGAATTGAATCAAAACCAACGTAAGCTACAAAACCGGACTGTCAGCCATGCATTTAGTCGATAGGAGTATACGCATCATTCTTGATCATCAGTCCCATACAGGTGCTTTTCCCGCATCCCCCACATTTACTCATTATCGATATTGTTGGCTTCGAGATGGGGCATTCATAGCCTATAGTATGGATCTTAAAGGACACCACGATCGTTCTAGGGCATTCTATAAGTGGTGCCATCGAACCATTGAACGATACCGGGGAAAAGCAGAATCATTACTTGCTATGAGGCTGGGCTCTGAGGAACCAAGTTCAGATTCTTGGTTGCATACCCGATTTACCCTTCAGGGAATAGAAAGCACAGAACCTTGGGGGAATCACCAGTTAGATGGATATGGAACGTATCTCTGGGGAGTAGCACAACATACAAAGAAGACCGATATCTCTACTTTAGTAAAGATATCTTCATCACTTGTGTTAGTTCTCGATTACCTACATGCATTTTGGAAAGTCCCTTGCTATGATTGCTGGGAAGAATTCGAAAATGACATTCATCCTTCCACGCTAGCTGCCATTTATGGTGGGGTACAAGCCATTTGTCCACTTTTGAAACAAGCAGGAATCATAAGTACTGGTGATGAGGCTCATTATCTTCAATGGTTGCGTGAAATAAAGGAATTTGTCTTTCAATTCTATATAACAGATGGTCACTTTGTGAAAAAGAATGGGACAAACCAACTCGATGCAAACCTGCTTTTTTTGGCTATCCCTTACCGTCTGATTTCTCCTCACTATCCTGTCATGAAAAAGACGATTGCCAAAATCGAAAAAAGTTTAGTCTGCAACGGTGGCGTACATCGCTATTTAACTGATTCGTATTACGGTGGTGGGGAATGGATTTTATTGTCAGCTTGGTTGGGCTGGTATTATGCGGATATCGGGGAGTGTAATAGAGCTCATGAGTTATTGACATGGATAGAGAGCTACTCTACAGACGGGAATCTTCCTGAACAGATTCTTCACCATGTGTTTTATCCTGAGAAGCTAGAGAATTGGATTCAAAATTGGGGTGAAATTGCGTCACCCTTGTTATGGTCCCATGCCATGTATCTTATTTTACATGATAAGCTAAAAAGCCCGAATTCTTAATCTATATTTGGAAATGCTTTGTCCCTTTTCTAAATACAAAAAATAAAGGATGGAAAAAAATAAATAGCACCTGTCATTTAGGTGCTTTTTTATTTTTCCCTTATTCAACTTTGGAAATGGTCACAAATTGGGTCACAATAGCTGGTTACTTTGAATTATTTTTCAGTAAAACATAGTAATATGAAAGAGCCCAACAATGCTTGTCCCACAAAGGATCTTACATTTTTTAAGGGTTCCCAGATACCGTCACAAAAGCCTATACTTTATTTGCCCCACACATAATATAGCCACGATCCGTCGTAACAATAAGCAATGTCGTTTTTGGTAATTGAACGGAAATGGAAATCACTTGATGTCCATCTAGATCGATTGGCTTTACATCAAACATCCATGTTCCCCTCCCTGCTTATGTTAGGAAATCTAATGCATTATCCTATGCAGAGGGGTAGAACATGGTGCATTTCCCTATTTTCTTTAATGGATGAGATTATTTATGGAAGAGGTATGAGGAGTTGTTGAGCCCACACCTTCCTGCGCCATTTTTTTCCTCATCAATTCAATTAAGTACAGGCTAAGCATATGAAATAGCTCATCCTCATTCATTTCGCCTACTAGCTTATGTAATTCTTCCTTTTCGAGTTCCTGAAGAACTCCTATGACAATGGCAACTGCATCTTCCTCATCACCTGTGAGATGGTCTCGATATAGGTTGTATAAATCATCAATAAATTTCATGACGAACGCTCCTTTTCACTCAAAGCGAAATCCATCTTTTCTTACTGCTGCTATGCATTGCATTGTCGCTTTGCAATTCTTTTTCTAATACATCCCTTATAAACTCTGGTAAAAAATATTCAACTTGTGGATCTTCACGGAATAGAGGATATACCCAACTAAAGGTAAACATATCGATGGTACCTACAGTATAAACCTTTTCTGCTTGTAATGGGTTACCATTTATAGTAATTTTACAAATTCTTTGCCCTTCCACCCCGCTTGGATCATAGGTGATCTCCATTCCATCCACACACATCCACCCCAGCACCTTCCCCCGAAAGCCAAATCCACGAATTTCACGAGAAATATTACTTTCCATTAGCGATTGTTCAAGAATCTGCTGGATCGCTTTTCCCTTAAGTTTTAATCGGCAGGGATTAATGGGATGTGGGCACACTGTTAGTAAATCTTTCTTACTAACTGGCCCTGGTGGCAAGGAAAAGAGAATTTGTCCTGCATTAACCATAGAGATGTCGGCTTCCACCCAATTCCGAATACCTTCAGCAAGAAGATTCCCAAGAGGTGATTCCATCTTCCAATCAATAGCATATAGTTCCTGAAGATGAACAACAGAAGGGCTCAATATGTGGTCTGATTGCAAACTTCGACGATCAATGACCTCCTGAATCTCACGATCAATACCAAAATATTGACTTTCATAGCAACTTCCGTATATAGCCCCTACCTGTCTAGTACGGGGATCATACTCTATGGTTGTTCTACCTATATATTGTCCAAATTTACCAGCTTGTATAATGAAGGTCTGATTGATCTTCTCCCCAGCCATCAATAAATGGTGGGTATGTGCTCCTAGAATGACCTGTATTTCTGGAAATTGCTGTGCTAATAATTGGTCTTGCTTATAGCCCAAATGGGAAAGGATGATAATTAGATCTGTGTGACTCCTCAATTGGTCAAGTGCAACCTTTACTTGCTCAAATGGATCAAGAATCTGCCAGCCTAGCAAATGATAAAAGGTATGAAAGGGAGCCGTTACACTAATCCACCCGATACGCAGCCCATTATATTCTCGAATCACGTACGGCTTTATAAAATCAGGTATTTTTCTTGTCGTACGGTCAATGAGATTATGGCATATCACTTCGAATTGGGCATTTCGATATAATTCCCCTAGCTGTTGCTTCGGAAAGGTTAGGCCTTCGTTATTCCCAATTGCGGCAAGATTATATCCTGTTTTGTTCATGACTTCAATATTTGCTTGGCCCCATGTCGCTTCAGTGACTGGACTCATTCGATCCATATGATCTCCAAGATCGACCGTAACCACTTGATCACCATTATTCTCATATTGCCTTCTTAAGGAACGAATTCCACTGGCAATGAAGGGCATCTGATGAAAATGACTGTGAATATCATTCGTATGCAGAATATGAAGCTTATTCAAACTTCCTCCCCCCCATTTGACCTTTATCCTTATCATACTAAAACGTTCTCATGATTTCTATGAATTTCCATGAGATTAGAATGTTTCAAAGCGCAAGTTCTCAAATTCTTAACAATACGGGATAAAAATGGATGAGCACCTATTAGCTATTTAAAAATTCCTTTATATCATCCACTCGTATAGCAAATCCAATCCCTTCCACGCCATTCCCTATTAGCTTCTGATCAACCAAACCAATAAGTTTTCCCTTAGAGTCAAGTAATGGCCCACCTGAGTTTCCCGGGCTAATAAGCGAATCAAATTGAATAAATGGCACACTACCTTCATTTAGTACTCGATCTGTATTGCTCACAATTCCACGACTAACCGAGTAACTGAGTCCCTCGGGATTACCAATTGCAATTACCGTTTGTCCTACAGTATAAGATGACGCAAACAAAATAGGCTTTCCCGCCTCAGAAGGATCTACCTTTAACAGGGCAAGATCCTTGTCTTGATCCATTTTTACCACGGATGCCTTATATCGAGTTCCGTTAGATTTTTCAATGCTTGCTTCATTCCCATCTCCAATCACATGAGCTGCTGTCAAAATATGAGTAGGATCGACGAAAAATCCTGTTCCAAGAGCAGTTCCGTCGGAGGTAGGAACTTCTATCATAACAACGGATGGCGTCGCATTAGCCACAGTATTTATAATCACATTTTCTTCCGAATTTGATTCAACCGTTGATGTGGAAGATTGGCTGCCGTTTTTCTGCATAGAATTGTGTAAATTATCAATCATAGAGGCCACTTCTGCACGTGTCACATAATCATCTGGTTTAAATGTGCCATCCTTATAACCATGAATAATTCCTAAATCACTTAGATGCTCTATAGCATTCGCTGCCCAATAACCTGTTTCCACATCTTTAAAAGCACCATTCGAAGCAAAAACAGCTCCACTAAAAAAAGTAAGGATTACTACGGAAGCTGGGATCATTATCTTTTTCATATAATCCTCCCCATTTTAACTTTCTTATAAATAATCTTTTTATAGTAAAAATAATATTACTCCTAGGGGATTTACTCAATAGTTAAACGGAGGGAATAACGAA
>DATFAS010000207.1:0-6780 GCA_035254305.1 Bacillota bacterium | reverse complement strand
ATGCTTGGAGGGATTGAGTCTTTATTATCTGCTGTGGTAGCAGATGGTATGGCGGGTACGAAGCATAACAGTAACCGAGAATTGATTGGTCAGGGACTTGCGAATATGGTAGTTCCTCTATTTGGAGGAATTCCAGCTACTGGCGCCATTGCACGTACAGCAACGAACATTAAAAGCGGTGCAGTTTCACCTTTATCCGGTGTTGTGCATGGTATCGTTGTTTTAATCATATTATTACTACTAGCTCCTTCAGCATCCCATATTCCATTAGCAAGTATGGCGCCGATTTTGATGATTGTAGCTTGGAATATGAGTGAGAGAAAAGAGTTTCTTCATGTACTAAAAACAAGATCAAGTGATTCCATTATTTTAGTTATTACGTTTTTGCTCACTGTATTTGTAGATTTAACCTCTGCAGTAGAGGTTGGATTACTCCTTGCCATTGTATGGTTTGTGAAGCGGACAAGTGAGTTGTTAACCGTAGCGAAGGTTCTTCCAGATCCTCTTGATAAGAATTCTAAGGTCATGCCACATATGGTAGAGAAGGGCTATAACTGTCCACAAGTAAGTATTTATACGGTAGAAGGGCTTCTTTTCTTTGGTGCAGCACAGCATTTTGAGCAATCAATTATGAGCTCCATTCAATATCATCCACGGGTGTTAATTCTGCGTATGGGATTGGTACCCTACATGGATACGACAGGCGGTGCAAATCTAGCAGGAATTGTGAAGAGCTTTCAAAAGCATGGTGGCCTTGTCCTGATCTCTGGACTTAAAGTCCAACCAAAAGATGTTTTAAAGAGAACAGGGTTATATGATAAAATTGGACAAGAGCACTTTTTTGAGCATACGGGGGAAGCGATTAATTACGCTATTGCTAGTTTAGATTTGAACAAATGCCTAGGATGTAAGCAATACGCGTTTAGAGAATGTGCAGAATTATCAAATCCATCACTACGGCAAGATCACGCTGAAAGAGAAAAAGTTATAGCTCAATAGTGAGTCGTTTTTAGAGGGATGAATGTTAATAGGGGAAGTTACAAGTGGAGGGATTACATGAATTTAGAACTACAGCGATTTAAGGCCGACTTTTTCAAGGCACTCTCCCATCCATTACGAATTCGAATTTTGGAATTGTTAGCGGAAGGGGACAAAAATGTAAACGAGCTGCAGGTAATTATTGGTACAGAAGGATCAGCCGTATCGCAGCAGTTAAGTATCCTTAGGTCTAAAAATATCGTAAACGGAAAGAAGGATGGCAACCGGGTTGTTTATTCTCTACGAGATCCTATGATTACAGAGCTGCTTTCGATTGCACGGCAAATTTTTAACAACCATCTGATTGATGCGATTTCCATGTTGGATAAATTTAATGATGATACAGCATAAAACCTGACGAAATTCGTCAGGTTTTTTCTTGATTTAAATCATTTTAATTGAGAGTGATATTTATTATCATGAAATCAATCGATCATGTACATGGCTCAAAAGTAGGGAGGAAGTAATATGAAACCAAATCAATTGATGAAGGAATGCTGGCAGGGTCTAGACGGCCCTAACCTTGGGTATATTCATGATCAGTATGAACATTTTCTACAAGATCCAAATTCCGTAGAAAATGAGCTTAGAGAGTTGTTTATTCAATGGGGGAAACCCCCTTTATATGAGATTAGTAGAGATATGCCACAAATCGTTCAAGCAAGCTCTGAATTCATGAATAAGGTAGTTCTTGCAGCAAGATTCGTTGAACATATTCGCAGATATGGTCATCTTCAGGCAAAAGTTAACTCCCTTCAGGAATCTACTATAAATACAGAATACCTAATGCTTACAAGCCTCGGTTTAACAGAGGAAGATTTAAAGAATATTCCAGCCGTCATTGTTTGGCCACAAGCACCGCGTCATCTAAAAACAGGATTGGAAGTTATCCGTTACTTACGGGAAGTGTATATGGGAGCTATTTCCTATCAGTTTACGCATATTCACAATTCGCAGGAACGAGAATGGTTAGACCAAAAAGTAGAGGTAACGGTTAAGGGGAAATTCAGTGATGAGCAGCGACTACTTATGTTGAAGAAGTTAACTGTTGTTGAGGAATTTGAGCATTTTCTGCATAAAACCTTTGCTGGCCAGAAACGCTTTTCGATTGAGGGATTAGAGATGCTTATTCCGATGTTGGATGAAGCCATTGGTATGGGATCACAAGACGGTGTTCGAGCAATTCTGATAGGAATGGCGCACCGTGGTCGCCTTAATGTTTTGGCACATGTCTTGAAAAAGCCTTATCAACAGATCTTCTCCGAATTTTATCATCATCCCAACTCCGAGCATGTTCCGACAGAGACTTCTCTAGAGATCAACGATGGATGGACAGGGGATGTTAAATATCATCTAGGAGCGGAAAAAGAATATGGGGATGTTCGCCTTGTTCTTGCCAACAATCCGAGTCATTTAGAGTTTGTCGGTTCAGTTATACAAGGCTATACACGAGCTGTACAAGAGGATCGAGGTTCTTCGGGGATACCTATTCAGGATGCTTCTACAGCATTTTCCATCTCGATCCATGGGGATGCTGCTTTTCCAGGGGAAGGGATTGTTGCAGAAACACTTAATCTAAGCCAGCTAAAAGGATACGGTACGGGAGGAACTATCCACATTATTGCGAATAATCAAGTTGGATTTACAACCGATTGTGAAGATTCCAGATCCACAACTTATTCTAGTGATTTAGCAAAAGGCTTTCAAATTCCGATTGTTCACGTCAATGCTGATGAACCTGAAGCATGCCTTCAAGCAATGAAGCTGGCCTATGAATATCGTAAAACATTTAAGAAGGATTTTCTTATTGAGGTAATCGGATTCAGACGCTATGGTCACAACGAGATGGATGACCCTATGACAACCCAGCCCTTATTATACGATAAAATTAACAACCATCCCGGGGTTCGAGCTCGTTATATAGAGCACCTTCAAAAAGAGGGATTGATGACTGAAGACTTAGACAAGCGTTATAAAGAAGAGATTCAATCAAATTTCAAAGCTGGATATGAGCAAATGAGGAAAGAAGAATCCATAGAGAGGAAACTTGGTTTGTCAGAGAGGGGGCCTGTAAATAGTCATTTTCAACCTAGCGCATCGGAGACAGTGGTGCATCTTCAACAATTGAATAAAGAGCTTCAGCAGTGGCCAACGAATTTTGGGATTTACCCTAAATTGGGTAAGATTCTCCAACGAAGGATGGAAGCTTTCGAGAATGGCAAGGTGGATTGGGCTATGGCTGAAGGGTTGGCTTTTGCTACCATACTGAGGGATGGAACGCCAATTCGGCTGACAGGCCAGGATTCAGAAAGAGGAACGTTTGCACACCGTCATCTAGTTTTGCATGATCAGCAGACTGGAAAACCATTTATTCCACTTCATCATATTTCTGGGGCAAGAGCATCTTTTGCTATTCATAATAGCGCCTTATCAGAGGCAGCTGTCTTGGGGTTTGAATATGGGTATGATGTATTGGCAAAGGATACCTTAGTACTCTGGGAAGCTCAATTTGGAGATTTTGTTAACGCTGCTCAAGTCATTATTGATACATTTTTGGTTGCTGGTCGATCAAAATGGGGTCAAAATTCGAATTTGATTCTACTATTACCACATGGCCATGAAGGGCAGGGGCCAGAGCATTCCAGTGCTCGCCCAGAACGATTTCTACAATTAGCAGCAGACGATAACATGATGATTGCCAATCCAACAAGTGCTGCACAGTATTACCATCTACTTCGCAACCAGGCGAGTTTGGTTGGTACAGATAAGCGTCGCCCATTAATTATCCTTACACCTAAGGGCTTGCTTCGACATCCTCAAGCAATATCTGATGTGGAAGAAATAGCAGAAGGAAGGTTTAAACCCATCTTAGAGAAGGTAGCCCCAATTCAAGAGGCAACCAGGATGATACTTTGTTCTGGAAAAATAGCCATTGAACTAGAGGCAGAATGGGAGAAGGATAAGCAGGTTCATGTTGTACGGGTCGAGCAATTATATCCTTTCCCTGAAAGAGAGATTCGAAACTTACTAGACAAATGGGGCATGATTAAAGAGATTTACTGGGTGCAAGAAGAACCACGAAATATGGGAGCCTGGACATATATAGAGCCTAGAATGAGAGAATTAACCTCTATCCCGACTAGCTATATTGGCCGCCCGGACCGTTCAAGTCCTGCTGAGGGTTCACCAGATGCTCATAAACGCGAGCAACACCGCATTATAAGAGAAGCCTTAGGAATAAAAGCATAAGGGGGAGAACACGATGATTGAAATTCGAGTACCTGAGTTGGCTGAATCCATTACAGAAGCGACAATTGTTCGTTGGGCAAAATCAGAAGGTGAACCTGTAAAACAAGGTGAAGTGTTGGTTGAACTAGAAACGGACAAGGTGAATATGGAGATCAGTGCAGAACATGATGGAGTAATCCATAAGATTCTTTGCCTAGTAGGTACAGTCCAAGTAGGTCAGGTTATCGCCCTTCTTCAAGAAGGACAAGAGGTGGAAAAATCGGAAGAAAAAGAACCCACTCCCGTTACACAGAAAGAGGCACGTACATTCGTTCAAGCAGCAGGTAATCCTACTGTTATAGCCTCACCAGCCGCACGTAGAATCGCCCGTGATTTGAATATTCCTCTTTCACAGGTGAGAAGTGCTGACCCACTAGGGAGGGTAAATGCAAAGGATGTTATGGTAATGGCAACTGAGGTACAAAAGCCAGAAATAGAGAAGACACACCCAGAAACACATCTAGAACATCCTGTGAAATCATTTGACAAACTAGTTGATCGTGTGCCCATGTCCAAACGACGCCAAACGATTGCCAACCGTTTAGTAGAAGCTCAGCACAATGCAGCAATGCTAACAACGTTTAATGAAGTGGATATGAGTGAGATTCTATCACTACGGAAACGAAGGGGGGAAGCTTTCCTCAAACAGCATGACGTTAAGCTTGGATTTATGTCATTCTTTACAAAGGCAGTCGTTCGTGCTTTGAAACAATATCCCATGGTAAATGCAGAAATTAATGAGAAGGAGTTTCTTATCAAAAAATACTATGATATAGGCATTGCAGTTGCTGCAGAGGAGGGGCTTGTTGTTCCCGTGGTACGGAATGCGGATCGTCTTAACTTTGCTGAATTAGAGCAGGAGATTGTGAACCTGGCAAATAAAGCGAGGCACAACCAATTACGCTTAAGTGACTTGCAAGGAGGAACCTTCACTATCACAAATGGAGGAACATTTGGTTCTCTAATGTCCACTCCAATTCTAAATGCTCCTCAAGTCGGAATTCTAGGGATGCATAAAATCCAATGGAGACCAGTTGCTATCGATGAGGAGAAGATG
Source organism: Bacillota bacterium (assembly GCA_035254305.1). Classification (GTDB taxonomy): domain Bacteria; phylum Bacillota; class Bacilli; order Aneurinibacillales; family RAOX-1; genus DATFAS01. The sequence continues at coordinate 1,397 of DATFAS010000207.1, read as the reverse complement.
GAGAATAGGCCGATGATGTATATTGCACTCTCCTATGATCACCGAATAATTGATGGCAAAGAGGCAGTTGGTTTCCTAGTGAAAGTTAAAGAATTGTTAGAGGATCCAGAAGTATTATTGATAGAAGGTTAGAGGTTAGATCAATTTCCGATTATGCGTGAACCAAATTTATTTTAGCCGGATATTCATGAAGTTCTTGTGTATATAGATGATGACCCGTATTTGAGGTGGCGTGAATTAGAGATTTTATAGATTCACGCTTTTCTATTTGGGGGGACCTTAGCATTTTTTGGTAGCTTTGATGTGTTATCCCTTTGACTCAGAATAAGGTGATCTTGTTTCTAACGTTACTAAAAAGAAAAAATAACACGTATTCTTTAATAACGAGTTAAGGAAACATAGGAAATAGCCCTCCGATTCATACACAAACGGATTAGAGGGTCAAAAATGCCATTGTTCTTTATGAGGCTATTCCAACGGAAGCAAAATTCATCGAGATAGGCATTGAAATGTAGAGGGCCTAACCCGCGAAAAGTTTTATTTATCCAGGTTCTTGCTTTGGCGAAGATAGGAAATAATTTCTTGAATGTATTCGATTTGCCTCTTCCAATAATAAACTCCACGTGAGGAGAGGAAGGATCTATTTGTGTTCTCTTAAAGGTCTCCGTTTCTAATCTAAGAATAGAATTATAGTTGATTTGTTTACCGAATCGAGGGATACATTTCATTTTTACAAAATAAGGCTCACCCTGATCATTGAGGGAAGCTCCAACGAGAAGAGGTTGTTCTTTTGGGGGAATGGGGTAGCTTGTTCGACGAAGTGGTCGGTAATAGGCATCATTGACCTGTACAAAACCGGATAGCTTAATAGAAGCATCTGCTTCACTCATGGCATGACGAATCTTATGAAGAATCAACCAAGCAGTCTTGTATGTCACATGGATAATCGTACTAAGCTGAGTAGCGTTAATACCAGAGGATACACGAGAAACAAGGAACAGAGCCAATAACCATTTCGTTAATGTGGTACGGCTACCTTCCATGACTGTACCGACGGTTAGTGAGGTTTGATGGCAGCATTGGGCACACTCAAAAAGAGGAAGCCTGCGTGTATTAATTAGGTAGAAATTCCGGTGAGTACACCGAGGGCAGATAAAGCCATTAGGCCATTTAACCTGGAAAAGGTAGTCAACGCAAGCTTCTTCCGAACCAAATTTGGTTTGAAATTGCTCGATACTGGGCTCTTTGCACATGAGGCTAACCTCCTTTATACAGGAACATATGTTCTATATTTCATTATAGCGAATATGTGTTCGTAAGTAAATAGCATCATTTGTTTTGCAATATTCAGACTAATATTACCTACTCTGAGCTTTGGGGATAGTATAGCAAAGGTT
>DATFAS010000206.1:0-32309 GCA_035254305.1 Bacillota bacterium | reverse complement strand
ACTATCCTGAATATCTGGATCCCCATTATTTACATCTCCCAACATAGCCCATCCATTCTGACCGTTATACCCCTCATTCCACCAGCCATCAAGAACACTACAATTCAACACCCCGTTAACCGCTGCTTTCTGTCCACTTGTACCACTAGCCTCTAAAGGTTTAAGTGGTGTGTTTAACCACACGTCAACCCCTTGAACTAAATGCTTTGCAATATTCATATCATAATTCTCAATAAAAAAGATCTTATTCTTGAACATAGAAGTTTGCGATATTTCCTTAATCCTGCGGATCAATTCTTGCCCTGGATGATCAGCAGGATGGGCCTTTCCTGCAAATAAGAAGCAAACAGGCCGATCATAGTGGTCGATTAACCTCTCTAAGCGTGGTAGATCCCGGAAGAGGAGAAGTGCTCGCTTATAAGTAGCAAACCTTCTTGCAAATCCTATCGTTAACATATTCTCCAGATTCGGTAGGCCCAAACGTTGCGACATTCTTCTTTTAGCTGCTTGATGTGCTTGCCATAGCTCACCATCTGGAATAGCTAGAACTCGATCCCAAACCTTCTTCTCTGCAATTTTCTTCGCCCAGCTTCCTTCAAGGTAACGATCATAGAGCTTCTTCATCTCCGGAGAGAGCCAGGTTAACGTGTGAATCCCATTCGTTATCGCTTCTACCGGTATATGCTGTGCAGGGATATGGCTCATCCAGTGCTGATGAAAGAGCTCCTTGGTAACCTGTGCATGCAGCTTACTTACTCCATTCACTCTACAAGCTGTACTCACAGCCAACCTAGTCATATTAAACACATTCTGAACATTTCCTAATTGTAGAATTTGCTCTCTAGTGGCCCCTAACTGCCAATAATAATCACCTAGAAAACGATCCACTAAATCAAAGGAAAATTGATCATGTCCGGCAGGAACAGGTGTATGGGTAGTAAATACAGTCGATGCCTTCACCGCTTCTAGGGCCACCTCGAATGAATAACCCTTTTCCGAAAACTCTCGAATTCTCTCCAAGGCAAGAAATGCCGAATGCCCTTCATTCATATGCCACACATTAGGTTCAAGAGCTAGTGCGCGTAGCAAACGGGTACCTCCAATCCCAAGAATCATCTCTTGGGCAATGCGTGTTTCCTGCGTACCTCCGTACAAACTATGTGTGAAGGTACGATCAAATTTACTATTCCGTTCATGATCTGAATCCAATAGATAGACAGGGATATTGCCAACTTGTGCTCTCCATGCACGTAAATAGATATCTCGTTTCTCTATACGAACTGCAATATATAATGTTTCTCCATGTTGATCAAGGACAGGATCAATAGGGAGAATAGACGGATCAAGCTCTGGATAGAAAGCCTCCTGTTTACCTTCTGTCGTAAGTTTTTGTTGAAAATAGCCTTTTCGATAGAATATGCCTACAGCAATGAGGGGCAAGCCAAGGTCGTTAGCTGCCTTCACATGATCCCCTGCAAGCACACCTAGACCGCCAGAATAGATAGGCAGGGATGCATCAATTCCGAATTCAGCAGAAAAATAGGCAATTTTTGTCTCCATATTTTCACCTCACAGCTTTCCGTAGAATTTACTTTAAGATATGCGCTGATCTGCTACAGGTGCCTAGGGTTACAAATCAATACCTGAAAAAGGCCTTCTCCGCTAGGAAGAAAGCCTTTATAAAAAAAATATGGAGCCATCCTTAGGCTCCAAATAAAAATATAAAAGTGGGGGATATCCTCTATCATTCCCACTTTTTCATAGAATATACCTCTTTGATCACCTCTTCAACTAAGAGGTATTTATATGTCCCTGATCGAAATCCTCCCAACTAAAAAGGCTCCCAATCCATTCCCCCTCATATAAGCGACCCAATTCCTGATGGAAATATTCCCCTATTGCGATACCCTCTTCCACTAGATATTGCTTTGGAATCTCCACATGTTTCGCTAGAATGGATAAAATCCCATTGGATCTAATGAACTCTTCCATATCCACTTGTTCGTAAAAACAAGTTAATGCTTTTATTTCTTTTTCTGTATCAAATCGAAAGTTCAAATCTGTAGCTCCTCCATTAGGGCAAGATAGTTGACCTCGAATCGATTCTGTTGAATGATGAATATTCGTAAAGTTAATTTGAAGTTCTAAATCACAATGGTGATGGCTCCAAGGAAAAGTTTGTTCAGGAAAAGTCTTCTTTAGCTCTGAAATTGCCTCAACTACACTAACCCAAGGCTTGTCCACATCTGTTAGAACCTTGTGATAGTGAATTTTCCCTTTTTCATCACAAAACATAGCTTGAGTAAATACAACTCCAACATGGACTTTTATACGATTCAAATAAGCCACACTCCTTTTCTGGGAATGGTTGACTGACTATTGGCCACTTTGGTTGACCGTGTTGCTTACTCCTTATTTCTATTGTAATAGGGGCTTGTCCCAGCTAAAAGAGGTGTAAATTGTTGGATTCTAGCTAATCCTAAAAAATGTTTTTACAAGTTTCGATTCTTTCCTTCGTTCGAATCCGATAAAAATAAAGCTCTCAAAACTTTTTGCTGAATACTGCTGAACGATAAAAAAACCCACCTACATTATCGGTGGGAAAGTGGGGGAGAAACATAAAAAAGGAGATTTAATACCATGATTCCCCATAGCAATATTTTTATACCTATCCATTAAAAGAATAATGACTCTTCCCCAGATTGATGTGCTATAATCTATGTCAGATATTCTAACATTGACAGTGAGGTGACTTAACGTGATTGTGCAAGTGGAGGGAACCGATGAGAAGATATTAGAGCACATCACCAAGGAAAAGTTAATGTTTTTTTTCTCTGAGTTAAAAAGGTGCCGCAAAGAAAAAACAGAAAGCCTAGCCTTAAAGATCGAGCAATTTGAGAAAAAAAGAATGGCCGAGGAAAGAATGTATCGTTCGTTGAGTCCTTTACGAAAATTAATTGTAGGAAAACGACCTGATCATCACCTAGCCGTAGAACATATGGTTTACGTAAAACGACCTTTACAAGAGATAGATGAATTATCGTTTCAAATCCGTCTAATTGAACAGCTTGAGAAATTACTAAATGAAGATCAACCGATCCAATTACCTCCATCCTTAGCCAATGAATTATTCCAACTCTATACAGACTCTCTTGGAAAGGAGGCCAAAAGTTGAATATTCAACAATTGAGCACCGGTGTAGATACAATTTGGGTTGTTTTAACAGCTGCCATGATTCTGTTAATGGAAGGGGGCTTTGCCCTTCTTGAAGCAGGATTTGTTCGCTTGAAAAACTCGGTTAGTATTATTATGAAGGTCTTTGTAGACATTACCTTTGGTGCATTATGCTTCTATCTTGTTGGTTTCGCCCTTATGTTTGGGCATGATGTTGGTGGGATTGTTGGTATCACCGGATTTCTTCTGTCTGGTGACCTAAGTCACCTTACCTTCCCTATTTCGATTGATACCTATTTTCTATTTCAATCAGCATTCGTTATTGCGGTAATTTCCATTGTATCTGGAGCTGTGGCTGAACGAATCCAATTTAGGGCCTATATTCTTTATACGATTCTTATGACAATGATCATCTACCCTCTTTCCGGTCACTGGATTTGGGGTGGTGGATGGTTAGGAAAGCTTGGAATGCTTGATTTTGCTGGCTCCGCATCAATTCACGCATTAGGTGGATTTGCAGCATTAGCTGCGGCAAGGCTCATCGGCCCACGGCTAAACCGATTTTCAACCGGTGATGTGACACCTGTTGTCGTTCCAAGTAACTTACCACTTGCCTCTGTCGGTGCCTTTTTACTTTGGTTTGGATGGTTTGGATTTAATGCAGGTAGTACACTTAGCGCGACTGACCCACGCATTGGTCATATTGCTCTAACCACTATGTTAGCCGCATCTTCTGGCGGGGCAGCTACACTACTATTTACATTATTTCGTTATACCAAAGCCGACGCCCCTTCCGTGATTAATGGTTCTTTAGCTGGCTTGGTTGCCATAACAGCGGGTTGTGCATTCGTTAGTGACAAGGCAGCCATTCTGATCGGCATTATTGCGGGATTAAGTATGATTTATTTCACCAATTTACTTGAATCCTTGAAGATTGATGATCCTGTCGGTGCCTTTCCCGTGCATGGAATATCTGGCATCATTGGTACCCTTGCTGTCGGACTCTTCTCTACAGATGGCGGACTGCTTTATGGTGGAGGGATCAAACTTTTGGCTATTCAAGCATTAGGATTAATTGTTGTTTGTATTTGGGGATATATGATGACATGGATCGGGCTTAAAGTAATTAGTCGATTTATCCCAATTCGTGTGACAGAGGAAGAAGAGGAGATTGGGCTGGATATTAGCTCACATGGAATTATGGCTCGAAGTGATGCTGATTTTATCCATCTTGAATCTAGCCTTCGTCGAAGATAATAATAGGAGCTGCACTAGACCTATAGTAAACCTAGTGCAGCTCCTTTTTATTAATCACTAATGGCTAGAAAAAGTGCTTCCTTTTCCCTCTGCTTGTCTAATGGCCTCAATAAAATCCGCAGAGAAGTTTCCACTGGACTCAATATCCTCCCAAGTAAAGGTATCGAAGCTAAAATCAATATAGGCAACTTCATTCGAATATTTCTCGAACATCTGACAGACCGCCCGAATTTCCTTCATGATTTTCTCTGGCACACTGAAGATGGAGAAGTCAAGCTCTTCACTATGCATAAGTAATTTACAACCTTGATCTTCTAGCCTCTTATTGAGCTGGGAACCATGTTCAATAACTGCTTTTGGATCTAAACCATCCATATCAAATTGGGTGATTAAATAGAGCATCCGAAATCTCCTCTTTCAACTTATACTCATTACAGGATCATAATAGATCCTTCAGTGCTCTCTCTAGGTAAGGGTCTAGATGTAAGAAATCTTTCATCTCCTGGTAACTCTGAACCAATTCACCACGATCCATTGTATTTCCTTTAACAGCCCGAATCAGTAGATTTTTGGGGGTGTGTTCAAAGTCAATAAATTCAAGAATCTGTGTCTTATATCCAAGAATCTCTAACAGCTGTGCCCGTACAGAATCCGTTGCCAAGGCAGAAATACGTTCCTTAATAATTCCATGCTTGAACATAGGGTTCAAGATTGGGCTTTGAATTTGTCTAAATAATTCATGCTGACAACAAGGAACAGAAAGAATCACCTTGGCTCCCCAACGAACGGCTTTTTCTAATGCAGCATCTGTCGCTGTATCACAAGCATGTAAGGTAACCACCATATCGACTTCTTTAAACTCTTGATAATCAGCAATATCCCCAACTTGGAAACGAAGCTGGTCATAGCCAAACTTCTTTACCAAGCGGTTACAATGGGTAATGACATCTTCTTTTAGATCTAATCCAACCACTTCAATCGAAAATCCATTTAACTCCTTCAAATAATAATAGAGGGCAAAGGTTAAATAAGATTTCCCACAGCCGAAATCGATAATTTTTAATGTCTTGCCCTTATCTAGCTCTGGAACAATATCCCGAATCATCTCCACAAATCGATTGATTTGCTTGAACTTATCGTACTTCTTGGCAACCACTTTCCCCTCCGGGGTCATCACACCGAGTTCAACCAGAAAAGGAACTGGCTTCCCCTCCTCTAGAAGATACTTCTTTTGGCGGTTATGGGAGAGCTCCACTTCTTGCTTCGTGGCTACCTTTTTGAGGATTGTAACCTTTTGCTTTTTACTGATCAGCACTTGATAATCAGCAGTTGGCGCATGGATGAGTCCTTGTTTAAACTCCTGCTCAAATAAAGCCAGGAGCTTGCTTTCTGTCTCATTTCCGTCTAAGTTCTCATGAAGAACCTTTTTGGAATAATAGAAGCTGAATTGATAATGCCGTTCTCCTTTAAGCTCAATGGGCTTAACGACAATTTTCTGATAGGAATCTGGGTCCTTCATACGCAAATTGCTGAGAATAGCTTCATTTAATTCCTGTTTAGTAACAAGATCCTTTAACAGATCCTTCAATTTTTCCATTGTTATTTCTCTACCTTAAATGAACTTTTGAGTGATACGATCAAATTAAACACAAGCTGCTCTGCTGTCGTGTTCTTCGGATCTACATTAAAATACCCATGACGGAAGAATTGAAACTTGTCCTGTGGCTTCGCATCCTTCATATTGGGTTCAACAAAGCCCTTCACGATCTCCAAAGATCGTGGATTCACCTGATCTAAGAAGGTTGTTCCCTCATCCTGTGTCTCATCAAGAATTAGCGGTTCATAGAGTCTGAATTCAGAAGCTACAGCCTGTGTTGCTTCCACCCAGTGAATCGTTCCTTTTACTTTTCTTCCAGTGAAACCTGTTCCACTCTTTGTTTCTGGATCATATGTGCAGTGAAGCTCAATCACATTTCCATTTTCATCCTTGATGGCTTCATTACATTTAATGAAGTAAGCATGCTTTAAGCGGACTTCATTCCCAGGAAATAATCGAAAATATCCTTTTGGTGGATTCTCCATGAAATCATCCTGCTCAATATAAATCTCCCGAGAGAATGGAATTTGACGAATTCCCATTTCAAGGTTTTCCGGATTAATTTCCGCATCAAGCATCTCCACTTGTCCTTCTGGATAATTGGTGATGACAACCTTCAATGGATGAAGAACACCCATTGTTCTTGGTGCCTTCAATTTTAGATCTTCACGGATAAAGTGCTCAAGCATCTGTGAATCTACTTGACTATTGCTTTTGGCTACACCGATTTCCCGACAGAATGTACGAATGGATTCTGGGGTATAGCCTTTTCGACGTAAGCCAGAAATGGTGGGCATCCTTGGGTCATCCCAGCCATCAACAAGACCTGAATCAACAAGCTGTTTTAACTTTCTTTTACTCATGACAGCATTCGTTAAATTCAAACGAGCAAACTCAATTTGTTTCGGCTGACTCTCCATTTCACAGGTTTCGACAACCCAATTATAAAAAGGACGCTGATCCTCGAATTCAAGTGTACAAATCGAATGAGTAACTCCTTCCATCGCATCTTCTAATGGATGAGCAAATGCATAAAGCGGATAAATACACCACTTATCCCCCGTATTATGGTGGGTAGCATGGGCAATTCGATAAATCAAAGGATCTCTCATGTTAATATTGGGTGAAGACATATCGACCTTGGCACGAAGAACCTTCTCTCCATCACCAAACTCCCCATTCTTCATTCTATCGAATAGATCTAGATTCTCTTCGACCGATCGATTCCGGTATGGGCTTTCTTGTCCTGGTTTTGTTAAAGTTCCCCGAAGTTCACGAATTTCATCGGCGGATAAGTCATCTACATAAGCCTTACCCTTCTTGATCAATAAAACTGCACGGTTATACATTTCATCGAAATAGTTCGAGGCAAAGCAAAGGTTGTCCCAGTCATAACCCAACCACTTTACATCCTCTTTAATCGAATCCACATACTCTTGATCTTCCTTCACAGGATTCGTATCATCAAAGCGTAGATTCGTCATTCCTTTAAACTCATCTGCTAATTCAAAGTTCAATACGATCGACTTGGCGTGTCCGATATGTAAGTATCCGTTTGGCTCTGGAGGAAATCGGGTCACAATCTTTTCATATTTTCCAGACTCTAAATCATCGATTACAATATTTCGAATAAAATTCGAAGTGTTCACCTTGTTCTCCACTACCTATCAACCTTTCCCACCTATAAAATCTACTTGTAGTTATATCATAAAACAGAACCCTTTACAAAACTTAGTAAGAGCCACTTTGAATGGCTTTTCTAAGCGATCCTATCACTCCCAGATGGAGCCCTTCATGATGAAGACTAAAGGCTAGAATCTCTCCGATGGTTTCCATTCTATAGTCTAATCTTTTAAATGGTTTTCTCGCAGCCTCCTCTAATCGATTTTCCAGATGTCCTCGAATATGTCCGACTTGATTTCTCAATTCATTCGCTAATTGTTCAAGTGTAGGTACTTGCCTATTCCAATCACGAGGGCTGGTGTGGTTACCAAACAGGGTCATGAAATCAATCGGCAACTGTGCTGGAATACTTGCAAACTGTGCTGCTAGCTGATCTTGAACAATCAGAATATGACCTAAATTCCAACGGATATTATTATTGAATCCAGCTGGGATAATATCCGCCATCTCTTCGGTTAAAGAATCAAATGTTTCTAAGGTTAGTGCTCTTACTAACTCTACTTGATTTAACAATTGTCCACTTTTCATTCCCTCAACTCCCTCAATCTTCTTCTATACAAGCTAGCTAAAAAAGCAAGAATCGAACAACCCACCTAGTGCGTATGATTTTACATACTTCTATCTATTATTTGAAGGGAAGAAAAGAACATGCACTGGCTTTCGATCCTAATCCTTGGCATTGCGTCTAATTTAGATAACCTTGGGATTGGAATATCCTTCGGTATCCGTTCAACCAAGATCCCCTTCTTCTCTAATCTTATTATTGCATTCATTTCAATGGTCGGGACTTATCTTTCAATGGTCTTAGGATCCCTTCTTAGTCAATATGTTCCACATGATGTTGCTAATTTCCTTGGTGGCTTCCTCATTATTTCTATTGGCATTTGGACCATCGCCTCTAGTCTAACGAAAAAAAATAAAGAAGTATTGAAGAATCTAGACACCCCTTCCGTTTCTGAAGTCCTTAAAGACCCCTCTAAGGCTGATCTTGATGGCAACCATTATATATCTATGAAAGAATCGCTATGGCTCGGCCTTGCTTTAGCTTTAAACTCTATAGGTACTGGGATCGGTGCGGGAGCTAGTGAGCTTTCTACATTTTGGACGACAGCAGCTGTTGGTGTCTTTTCCTTACTAACCATTGGAATCGGAGTAGGGGCTGGGCTAAGGATTTCGAAAAGCTGGATTTGTCGTTACTCAGATTTTCTTGCAGGCATCTTACTCATTGGTATTGGATTGTATGAAATTTTCATCTGATTGAACAAAAGATGCAGCATACCATTGAGGTTTGCTGCATCTTTTGTTTGTTTTATTTAGTTACATAAAATGAAGTACTAGCCGTGCTAGACTGATAATTAGAGATCGTTGTTTTTTCAGTTACCTTATAAGTCCCACTTACCCGTTGCGTCTGTTTTCCCAGAAACCGTCGTTGTAGACCCTTTAGGGGTTAGAATCGATAATGATATAGCAGCTCCGCTTAACACATTGCCATTGCTATCTTTAACTGTTGTGGTTATTTTCGCATAGCTTGAGCTATAATATTGAGTCTTGTCCATCGTTACCTGTGAAACCGTTTGGCTCCCTGCTGTTGTGACTGACAAGCTAGCTGGATTACTTTCTCCTATCGTATTTACAGCGGTTAATGAATAAGTATAAGAAGTATTCGAAGTTAGCCCATTGTCCGTATAGCTAGTTGCTGCTCCTTGATAAACTACATTCCCATTACGAGATAACTTATAAGAGCTTGCATTCGTTGAGGCATTCCAGCTTAGTGCTGCACTTGTGGTCGTCACAGTAGCTGTAAGATTAGTCGGAGTAGATGGCGCTGTACTTACTGTAAGGTTCCCCTTCAACGCATCGATCGTTGTCGGTCCTGCATCCAGATCAACTTGACTCGGCACTCCAGGAACCGTTCCTTGATCCGAGTATTGCCAAGCCGTCCACTGCGTCCATCCCCCACAAGCTGGTGGTTGCGTATAGCCATAACGAGTATAGGCTGCAATCCATACTGGTAAGTCTGCTAGCTTTCCACCGAAATCATTATACTGCTGGACAAACCAGGCTCCCGTATAAAGTAAAACCTGACGATTCGTCAACGATTTGGTTGTATCCACGAATATTCTTGCCCATTGCGCAAGTTCATCAGAAGTAAGTGTACCCGTTGTTGCAGGCTCCTCTAGATCTAATACCGGCATAATATTACCAAAATCCGATAACCCATTGTTTTTCATGGCGTTCACAAAATATTGAGCTTCTTGCTTCGGCTGATCCTGATTAAAAGGCGCAGAAGGTCTAGCATAATGATAGGCACCCACGGGTAGATTAGCTGCATGGGCTCCCTTCACGTTCGTGGCAAACATAGTATCTGTATAAGTCGTGCCTTCCGATGCCTTCACATAGGCAAAGGCGACCCCTGAACTTTTTACTTGTACCCAATCAATCGTCCCATTCCAATGAGAGACATCAATCCCCTTTAAGTTAGCATCTGTCATGGGTTGCATCATTGTAGCGGCGCTTACCTCTTGAAAACTAGTAGAAAAGAAAACAAAAAACAATAGCGTGCTTAATAGAATACGATTTCTGTAAACGGAAAGAATCAAGACCCCTCTCCCCCATTCTTGGTAGTAGTAAAGAGTAAAGAAAACTAGTTGCCCTTATGCGGAGACGGAAAGTGGTTAGAAACTTATCCATGCCTATCCGCCTAGTTAATCTCTTTCTACTATCGTAAAGGAGTCCTATCATTCTCGTAAACATGCCCCAACTACCATTTCATTTTATAGAATAATAGTTCAAAAGGTTGATGGACCAATTAGATAAAGGAATGAACCCGATTAGGATAGTTCGTAATGATCCCATTCACCCCTATTTCCATACACCGTTCAATATCCTCAGGTTGATTAACTGTCCATGTATTCACCGCTAACCCTGCTTGATGAAAAGCCACAACTCGATCTCTAGTTAAGGAAGTGTATTCCGGATGCACAGCATTTACCCCTATTTGCCTGGCATAATCGAGAATATCGATTGGCTCTTGCGTATATAACAGCCCTGTTTGAAGATGCGAATCCAGTTCCTTCACTTTCCTAAGATAAGGATGATAAAAAGAAGAAACAATGACACTCCCCTTGCTGCAATATTTGTTAATCAGTTCAACCACCTTCTCCTCTATTCCCATATGCGGTGAGAATTTAAGCTCTACATTTAAGTATAAATGCGAATAGACAGAAAGCACTTCCTCTAGGGTTGGTATTTTTGTTTCAGTCCATTTTCCACCCATTCTCTTCCCCACATCTAATGATTGAACCTGTGCCCAAGTTAAATCCGAAACCAAAGCACAGACCCCTGCTAATCGGTCTAGCTGTTCATCGTGAATAACGATTGGCAAACCATCCATTGTCAGCTGAACATCAAATTCAAGGCCATCACAGCCTATCTCAGCAGCTAATTGAAAGGCAGGCATCGTGTTCTCAGGTGCATAAGCACTGGCTCCTCTATGTGCAATATTCAACGGTTTCCTTTTTAATTCTGCCATTAACCTACTCACTCTCCTTATCCACAGTCTGCTGGATTACAGCTTTATTTTAGTGTATGTACCTAAAAACCCTCCATTCCCTATAGACAAAAATCTCCCTACCCGAATCAACGGATAAGGAGATTTGCATAGTCTATTATTGAACCATAGAATTGAAGGTCATGACCCACATGGAACCACCAACAATGGTGATTACGAAGATCACACCAAGAATAAGAGCCATCACGTTATATTTCGGTCCTTCACCCTCACGAACATGCATGAAGAAGAAGAGCTGGATCAAGAATTGGAGGACTGCCATACCCATAATCGTTACTACAAGCGGTCCAACTGGTAATACATGATTGACCACGAGTAACAATGGGATAATCGTTAATATAATTGATAGGACAAACCCAATCACGTATGATTTGGTGGATCCGTGTGCCTCAGTATGCATTTCTTGCTGCATCATCTTACATCACCCCCAACAAATAAACAGCCGTAAAGAGGAAAATCCACACAACATCAAGGAAGTGCCAATACAAACCAATAATGAATACCTTGCGCTTGGTTACAGCCGTAATTCCACGTTTGGAAATCTGGAACATCAATCCGATCATCCAAATCAAACCGATCGATACGTGAAGACCGTGTGTACCCACTAGTGTAAAGAATCCGGAAAGGAATGCACTACGAGAGATCGTAGCCCCTTCCATAGCCATTTTCGTAAATTCGTTAATTTCTAAACCAACGAAGGAAGCTCCTAAAATAACCGTAACAGCTAACCAACCGATAAGGTTTTTTACTTTCCCTTTATGCATAGCGAGTGTTGCTAAACCACTGGTAAAGCTACTTGTTAAAAGGATAAAAGTTTCTGCCACAACACCTGGTAGCTCAAACAATTCTTTCCCATTCGGACCTCCATCAATGTGCGTACGCAGTACCATATAGGAAGCAAATAAAGTAGCGAATAAAATACAGTCTGTTACAAGAAAAATCCAAAAGCCGAGGATTTTTAGCGACTCTTGATCCACATGCCCATGGTGTTCATCATGAGATGCAACGTGTGCCATTATACAACCCTCCCTAATGCAGTTTCCGTACGTTTCACTTCATCAACTGGAATATAGTAATCTGTATCGTATTGGAAGGAACGAGCAATGAGAGAAGCTCCTACTCCTACTAATCCAATAACAGCCATCCAAGTCCAATCAAAGGTTAAACCAAATCCAGCCACAAACCATGCCATACCCATCAAGAACGGGATACCTGTATTCTTCGGCATGTGAATAGGTTCTAGATGCGGACGTTCTATCTTCAATCCTGCTTGCTTTGTTTCCCACCAATCATCCATAGCCTTCACCTGCGGAACAACCGCGAAGTTATACAGTGGTGCTGGAGATGGAATGGACCATTCAAGCGTACGACCATTCCATGGATCACCAGTTAGGTCACGTTCGCCAAACTTAATACTATAAACGATTTGTAACACTTGGAACACAAAACCAAGTCCCATAAGGAATGCTCCAATTGTAGAAACAAGGTTTAACGGTGCCCAACCCATATCCCAACCATAAGTGTATACACGACGAGTCATACCCATAAATCCTAGTGCATATTGAGGCATAAAGCATACATAGAAACCGATCTGCCAAGTCCAGAATGCCCATTTACCTAGGCGCTCATTAAGCTTAAAGCCAAACATCTTTGGCCACCAATAATAAAGACCAGCAAGGTATCCGAATACTACCCCACCAATTAATACCTGGTGGAAGTGGGCAATCAAGAAGTAACTGTTATGATATTGATAGTCTGCAGGCGCTACGGCAAGCATAACCCCTGTTGCCCCACCGACTACAAAACAAGGAATGAATGCTAGCGTCCATAACATAGGTTGTGTAATACTTACGCGACCACGGAACATGGTAAACATCCAGTTAAATACTTTAACCCCTGTTGGAATACCAATCGCCATAGTAGAAAGAGCAAAAAAGGCATTCACATCAGCACCCGCACCCATCGTGAAGAAGTGGTGAGCCCAAGTGAAGTAGGAAAGTACACTAATACTAATTAAAGCAAACACCATTGACTTATAACCGAATAATTTCTTTTTGGAGAACGTACTTACAATCTCTGAGTACATACCGAAGGCTGGTAGAACTACGATATAAACCTCAGGGTGTCCCCACATCCAAATTAAGTTTACGTACATCATTGGGTTACCGCCGCCATCCATCGTGAAGAAATGAGCGCCGAAGTAACGATCGATAAATAGAAGGGCTAAAGAAATCGTTAATACTGGGAAAGCAAAGATAATCGTAATACAGCTAGCTAACACAGACCAGGTAAACATAGGCATTTTCATCAGCTTCATACCTGGTGCACGCATTTTTAGAATCGTAACAATGAAGTTAATTCCCGTTGCCAAACTACCGATACCAGAAATCTGGATACCCCAAATGTAGAAGTTTTCCCCTACACCAGGACTAAACTGAATCTCAGATAGTGGTGGATAGCTTAACCAACCTGCATTCGGTGATCCTCCAATAACGAAGGAGATATTAAATAGCATAGCTCCAAAGAAGAACAGCCAAAAGCTGACAGCATTCAAGTATGGAAAAGCAACATCACGTGCCCCAATTTGTAAGGGAACAACGATATTAAAGAAAGCAAACATCATAGGCATGGCCATGAAAAGGATCATGATTGTTCCATGCGTAGTGAAAATTTCATTATAGTGATTCGACTCTAGAAAATGCACATTGGGGAATGCTAATTGCATACGCATGAGTAAAGCATCGACCCCACCACGGAATAACATAGCCAAAGAAGCAATCAAATACATAATACCGATTTTCTTATGATCAACAGTGGTAAGCCATTCCGTCCATAGCCAACCCCATTTTTTAAAGTACGTAAGGACAAAGACAATCGCAACCATCGCGAGTACAATTGAAACATCCGCTCCATAGATCAGCGGATCGCCGGTCACGAAGAAGTGAGAGGCAAAATCTTTTACATTCTCTAACATATTGTGTTCCTCCTTCCGATCTAATGGCCCATATTCATGGACATTTCTTTCTTGCTTGAGTTTTGGTCCATATTCGACATTTCATGCTTTGTTGAATCATCCATATCCATAGTGTGTCTGAAGTATTTTCCACCGTTCTTATCTACAACCTCATCAAACAATCCTTCTGGTAAAGATGAGAATGTGATTGGCTGATTAACAACACCTGGTTTCACTAAGTCTGCATAGCCTTCTTTAGTTAAAGGATTATTAGTTTTCTTCACATCTTGCACCCAATTATTAAATTCAGCTTGAGGCTTCGCAACCACTTTGAACTGCATATGAGCAAAACCTTCACCTGAGAAGTTAGCTCCAGAACCAAAGTATTCACCTGGTTTGTCAGCTTGTAACCACAGTCTCATTGCCATTCCAGGCATGGTATATTCTTGACCACCTAATGATGGAACCCAGAAAGAGTTCATAGGAGCATCTGAAGTCAGAACGAATTGTACAGGAACACCTGCAGGAATTTCTGCGTAATTAACCGTTGCAATTTTTTGGTCTGGATACTGGAATAGCCATTTCCAGTCAAGGGATGTCACTTGAATCGTTATTGGTTTCACATCTTGTACAGGTGGCTTCGTTAAGGTGAAGGTATCTCTTACTGTAAAGAAACCAAGGGTTCCAATAATGACAATTGGAATTCCCCACCATACGATTTCTAAGATTTTACTGTCATGCCAATTCGGCATGTATGGAGCCTTATTACCTGGAACATCGCGATATCGATAAACAATCCAAGCAGTAAGTGCAAGTACAGGAATAACGACAATCGCACATAGATAAACGGAAAGCATGATTAGATTATATTCTGTTTGAGCAACCGGCCCTTGGGGTTTAAGTACGATGTACTGATCGCTGCATCCCGCGAGCATTCCTGTTGCAATAGCTGCCAAGGCAATAACTTTCAATGAATGAAGCAGCTTGCTTTTTCCCATTTTGTTGCATCTCCTCTCTGACAATTAGCAAAACATTGTTTTGTTTTTTTGATGATTAAATAGATCTGATTCATTTTCGACTTATACATCATATCAAACGTAAAAATAATAACTACCCTTTTTAAGATACATTTCATGATTTTGTTGATTTTCCGTCAAATATTTTTCACATTTTCGTCATAAATATTTTTTTCATAAAAAAAAGCCCTCATTTGAGAGCCTGGTAGGTCAGTATTTGTAATGTTTTTATTTTATAGAGTTCACGATCCGTAGAAAGGATAATCCCAAAAAGGATTTATGAATAAAAAAAGAAGACTTAAAAAGTCTTCTAAAATTTTTTCTTTGATCTTAAGCGAGTATTTCCGGAACGTTGGTCATCTCTAGATCTATTACCATCTTTTGATCTACTACCATCTTTTGATCTATTGCCATCTTTAGATCTGTGATCATCTCTTGAACGGTACTCTCCTTCTTTTCTTTGCGAAAAGTTTCTTTTGGATTTCACATTCATTTCAATCTTTCTCTTTTTGGATCTTAGAGGAGATTCCTCTGTTAATTTTACTGGAGCTTGGCTAGGTTCTTTTGTTAATAGCTTAAGTGCAGCGCAAACAAGAGTAGTAGCATCTGTATCTTCAAGGAGCTGCTCCGCAATTGATTTATAAGTATGCAGATCCCCTTCTTCTATAATCCCCATTAACTTGTCCACTGTAATCCGCTGTTGTCCCTCAATCGCTTCTGCCCAAGTCGGGATTGCTTTACGAACCATCTTACGGTTAGTAATCCGTTCAATTGTCTTCAAGTGGTCGATTTCCCTTGGAGAAACAAAGGTGATCGCAAGACCTGTTTTCCCTGCTCGACCTGTTCTTCCAATCCGATGGACATAGCTTTCAGGATCTTGTGGAATGTCAAAGTTATATACGTGTGTGACACCACTAATATCAAGACCTCTTGCTGCTACATCTGTTGCAACTAGAACTTCAATCGTTCCTTCTTTAAATCGGCGCAATACGCTATCTCTCTTAGCTTGATTAAGGTCTCCATGAATACCTTCTGCCCCATAACCACGTTTCGTTAGCGCTTCTGAAAGCTCATCTACTCTACGCTTCGTCCGTCCAAAAACGATAGCTAGTTCAGGAGAGTGAATATCTAATAAACGGCAAAGTACGTCAAATTTCTGTTTCTCAGGAATCTCAATGTACTGTTGTTCGATATTAGGAACCGTGATTTCTTTCGCCTTAACCGCAATTATATGGGGTTCGTTCATAAATTTACGAGCAAGCTCCTGGATTGCCTTAGGCATAGTAGCTGAGAATAGAAGGGTTTGTCTTTCTTCAGGAATTTCCTGTAGGATGGTCCTTATATCATCGATAAAGCCCATATTCAACATTTCATCTGCTTCATCAAGAACAACCATAGAAATACCATGAAGGCGAATCGTTTTTCTTCTCATATGATCCATGAATCGACCTGGGGTTGCAACAATAATCTGTGGGCGTCTTTTGAGGGCTTTGATTTGGCGGTTAATATCCTGCCCTCCATAGATAGGAAGGGTATGTATCCCCTTGAATTGTCCAATTTTGTTTAATTCCTCTGCTACCTGAACAGCCAACTCACGAGTCGGTGTGAGAACAACCGCCTGAATATGTTCTTTGTCTAGTGCTAGACGTTCAATAAGAGGAATCCCAAATGCAGCAGTCTTACCTGTCCCTGTTTGAGCTTGACCGATTAGGTCCTTGCCTTCAAGAGCAACGGGAATCGTTTGGGTCTGAATCGGTGTTGCTTCTTCAAACCCCATTTCATTAAGTGCACGCACAAGCGGGTGCTGAAGTCCAAATTCATTAAATGTAGCCAATGATGGTCAGTCTCCTTTACTTTAAATAAGCCTATTATTATATTTTACCAAAAAAAGAGCCCTATTCCTCAAGTTTGGATAAGCCCTTCCCTTGATACTAAAATCATGTAAATATTGCCACTTTATGAAAACAAACTAAAAGGGCTATTCCCATCTCTGGGATGCCCTTTAATCTTAAGAGTAAGTTATGCGCGAACTACGTTAGCAGCTTGAGGTCCACGGTTTCCTTGAACGATTTCAAATTCTACCGTTTCACCTTCTTGAAGGCTCTTAAATCCGTTTCCTTGGATCGCTGTGAAATGAACGAATACGTCATCTCCACCGTCTCTTTCGATGAAACCGAAACCTTTTTCTGCGTTAAACCATTTTACTTTACCTACCATGTTAATGGCCTCCTTAAAGAACAAATTAAGGTAAAAAGAAAGAAAAACCGCAACCATTTCCGTACCTAAGCTATTAACATGAGGTCGTATTCTCGTTCTCGGATATTCATGTCTTTTTAACATTATTTCTATAGTAACATTCACAGATTAAAAAAGCAAATGAATTAGTATAGATCTACTTTTGTTGGCTTTACCACACTTATCATAAATCCAGCAACTACACCAACCACAGCAGGTACTAACCAGCCCACACCTTCCGCGTATAGAGGGAAGTGAAGAAATGTGGAATCCCACTGATTTGCAAGAAACGTCTTATTCACCATATCTAACAAACTAAACAACCCAACGAATCCTACAGTTACTGTATATATGGAAGAATACCTCCCAACAAAGCGATCAACCAAGGCCAAGATGATCATCACGATCGCCACGGGATAAATAAGACCAAGAACAGGAACTGAAATCTTAAGGATCTGAGTCAGCCCTAAGTTGGCAATAATCATACTTACTACACAAAGAAGCAATGCCCAAGACTTATAAGAAATACGAGGAAAGGCACTATGAAAAAACTGTCCACAGGACGTCACTAGACCAATCGATACGCATAAACAAGCTAGTGTAAAAATAAGACCAAGAATAATGGCCCCACCTGACCCAAACAAATGACTCATGACAAGAGTCAATATTTGTGCCCCGTTCTCCGCTTTCCCTAAAGAATAGCTAGAGGCGCCAAAGAAACCAAGGATAATATAAATAATGGTTAACAGGGTACCTGCTCCAAGCCCTGCATAAACCATATAAACGGACATTCTTTTCTTATCCTCAATACCCTTTACACGAAGCGTATTGGCTACTACAATACCAAAAATAAGTGCAGCCAGTGCATCCATCGTTTGGTATCCATCCAAAAATCCCTGGAACGAAGGGAAAAGAGCATAATTTCCTGTGGGAACACCAAAGGTTCCTAATGGAGTAATCATACTTTTGACAAAAATGATGAAAATAAGAGTCAAAAGTAGTGGGGTTAATAACTTACCGAAACGATCTATTAATTTAGACGGGGACAAGCACAACCAATATACTACGCTAAAGAAGATGACTGTGTATAGTAAAAGAAAGAATGGATTCCCCTTCATTCCCTCTGCTAAGAACGGTCCCACACCCATCTCAAAGGCTAAACTACCTGCACGGGGAATGGCCAATCCCGGACCAATCGATAGATAGATAACAAGAGGAAAAACAATGGCAAAGGAAGGATGGACACGCCTTGATAAGGTTTGAAAGCTTCCAGCCTGAGCAACAGCCATGACCCCAAGGATCGGAAGCCCCACAGCAGACAGAATAAAACCAGCCATCGCATACCAAAGATGTTCACCTGCAGACGCACCTAATGAAGGGGGGAAAATTAAATTTCCTGCTCCAAAAAACATAGAAAATAGCATAAAACTAACAAAAACAATTTCTTTTCCCGATAGCTTTCCCATATAAATCTCCTGTCTAATATGTTTGCAAATAAATTTTTTTGGATCACTTGAACAGATCGATGGTTCTCACCAAAAAGTAAAGAATACTCCTATTTTAACAACCGAATTAGAGAGTGTATAGCAGAATGTATTTATTCCCATTTTTCTTTGCAAACAAAATAAATGGGGTGTCGCAATGAACTTGTCAGTTCGATTTGCAACAGCCCCTTCATTTCAAATGTTAAATATCTTCAACAACAATATAGGTTGCTTGCACAGGCCCATGAACACCTACCACAAGATTCATCTCAATATCCGCACTATTACTTGGTCCAGAAATAAAGTTGATGCAAGAGGCAATCGATTCTCCTCTTTCAATACGGCATTGGATTTCCTGAGCAGCTTGTGTAAATCTCGGTACAATCGTGCTCTTAGGAATGATCGCAATATAGCTTGTGGGCAGAAGACTCACTGAACGACCTTTAGGTCCTTCGCTGAAGAGAACAACTGTAGCCGACTCCGCTAAAGTGATATCACTAATGGTGATCCCAACATGCGCCTTCTCCGATACTTTAATATTGACTTCTCTCTCCTCTTGATTCCAAACATGAATTTGAAGAGACTTCTTCTCTTGGGCCTCTTGAAAGAAGCGATCTAACCCATACTCTATAAATCGAGGGTCACCCGTTCTAATGATCGTCTGCGCTTGATACTGATCAAGAACCTTCGAGAGCCTACTGTTTAAATTACTCATGGTTGCACGTTTAAATTGGGTGTGAATCGCTTGGCAATGTCTCTCAAGAACTTCAAGAAGCTGATCCTGAGAATATCCTTCATATACATCCTTCTGTGGTTGATGCTTCCACACAGGACGAGTAACCCCTGACATCCTTCTTTCTCGCCCTAATTTCTGAGCAATTCGGTTTAGAAATTCTTCTCGATTCTGTATAGCCATGGTTACTCCTCCTTTTGCGGGCGATTTAGGAACCACTGGTGGAAGGTTTCCTTACTTGGTGGGGGAAAATCACGAATATCAGTCCATGGCTTAATTGGCCCCGGCCCCTTTGTGATCGTTTCTTCGTGGGTAAAAGGTTCCATGAATACAGGAGCCACCTTCGTTCCCATACGAAACATTCTCGGTGACCTGGCTACCCACTTAAATCCCCGCATCGCCATCCTTTCTGAGAAGGGGGCCATTTTCTCTTCCTCCACTATTTTACGTCGATGTGCGATTAACAAATGATGTAAGGGAATCTTGACCGGACAAGCTTCTGTACAGGCACCACACAAGCTCGAAGCATAGGGAAGCTCCTTATACTTCTCATAGCCACCGAGAAGCGGGGTTAATACTGCTCCAATCGGCCCTGGATAAATAGATCCATAAGCATGTCCTCCGATATGCCGGTAAACCGGGCAGACATTAATACAAGCCGCACAACGTATACAATGTAATGTACTTTGAAATTCCGTTCCAATAATATCTGAACGTCCATTATCCACGATAACTAGGTGAAATTCCTCCGGTCCATCGATATCTCGGTGCCCTTTTGGGCCTGTTAATCCAGTAATATAACTCGTTAATCGTTGCCCAACCGCACTCCGAGTGAGCAAGCTCACCAAAATATCAAGCTCTTCCCAAGTCGGAACAACCCTCTCCATCCCCATCACCGTAATAAGTGTTTTCGGTAAAGTTGTTGACAGCCTAGCGTTTCCCTCATTGGCCACAATGGAAATCGATCCTGATTCTGCAACAGCAAAGTTACATCCTGTAATCCCCACATCAGCGGTTAAAAATTCATTACGTAGACGATTTCGAACGAATAGCGTCATTTCCTCCGGCACAGACGTCCCCTGATATCCCAGCTTTTCATGAAATATATCTCTAATCTGATCTCTATTTTTGTGCAGACAAGGTACAACAATATGTGATGGTGGATCATGATCATCCGTTTGCAAAATAAATTCAGCTAAATCAGTTTCAACAACCTGGCAACCAGCTTCCTCCAATGCGTGATTTAAGCTAATTTCCTCCGTAACCATTGATTTGGCTTTAACAACCTTTTTGGCACTCTTCTCTCTGATAACCCTCTGTATGTATTGATTGGCTTCAACGGCTGTTTCTGCAAAATAAACCTGCCCACCAAGCTTTTCTACATTTTCGGTCAACTGATAGAGGTAGTAATCTAAATTCTCCAGAGTATGCTTGCGGATTTCTTCCCCAAGGTTGCGCCAATCCTCCCAGTTGCCCAGTTCATCTGCTGCCTTTAACCGTCTCTCACGCAATCGGTCCTGGGCCGATTTAACCGCTGCACGCATATATTCCTTTTGTACGGCTTTCGCTACACGAATAAAGAATTTATCTTCCCCAATATGTAATGTCATAGATGTCACTCCTTGTTGTGGTGATTGAGAACTTGAGCAATATGCAGTACATCCATGCGATTCCCCTTTCGTTTCATCCGCCCCTGGATATTCATAAGACAGCTGCAATCTGCACCAATTAATACATCAGCGCCTGTATCCTCAATATGTTGAATTTTTTCATCTACCATCTGCTCTGAAATTGGAGCCATTTTTACCGAGAACGTTCCTCCGAATCCACAGCAATCATAGCTATGAGATAAGGGAATCATTTCTAGCCCTTTCACTTGATTTAATAATTTCATTGGGGGTTCAACCACCCCAAGCAATCGATTCATATGACAGGAACGATGGAGTGTTGCTTTGGCATGTAGCTGTGCCCCAATCTCCTCCACCTTCAGTACGTCCACTAGAAATTGAGTGAATTCGTAGGTTTTATCTGCAAGTGCCTGCGCCTTTTCTCTCCAAACTGTATCCTCAGGTCTATCAAATAGAGACGGATATTCATGCACCATCAGTACACAAGATCCAGATGGAGCCACAACATATTCTGCATGTTCAAAGGTCGCAATCATATGCTTAGCCACTTCTTTCGTATCCTTATGATAACCAGTATTATAAGCAGGCTGTCCACAGCAGGTTTGCTCAGCAGGAAACTCTATTTCACACCCTAATCTCTCAAGAATTTCCACAACATCCTTCCCAACACCCGGGTAAAAAACATCAGCAAGACACGTAATAAACAAGGATACCTTCACAGCAGCTAACCTCCCATTTCAAGAAAACGGAATCTATACCCATTTCATAATGGAAGTTTCTGCATTTATCTAAACTCTTATTCGTTACCAAACGTTTTACTGCATATCCCCCTAAATTTCTGTTATCCTAAGCTATATAAGAGAAATTAAAGGGCGGATTATCATTGAGAATTAATAAATATATAAGTGAATCAGGGACATTTTCTCGTCGCGAGGTAGATAAGTGGATTGCAGAAAAGAGAGTAACCATTAACGGGGTAGTAGCTGAGCTTGGGAGCCAAGTGGAAGTAGGCGATGATGTTCGCATGAATGGCAAGCCCATTAAAGCTAGGCCACAGAAAGTCTATATTGCACTAAATAAGCCCGTAGGAATCACCTGTACAACCGAAAGACATATTAAAGGAAATATCATTGATTTTACCAACCATCCCTTGCGGATTTTCCCCATTGGACGACTAGATAAAGACTCTGACGGATTAATTCTTCTCACCAATGATGGGGATATTGTAAACAGGATTTTGCGTGCAGAAAATAAACATGAAAAAGAATACATAGTAACCGTAAATAAACCTATAACCCAAGCCTTCTTGAAGGGAATGGCCGGTGGAGTGAGGATTCTAGATACCAAAACACTTCCTTGCCGCATTACTAAAGTAGCAGATCGCGTATTTCGAATCATTCTAACCCAAGGACTTAATCGACAAATCCGCCGAATGTGTTCAGAATTTGACTACGAAGTAGTTCGGTTGCAGCGTGTCCGCATTATGAATATTCACCTAAATAAACTTAAGCTTGGAACGTGGCGAGACTTAACGAAGGAAGAAATGCAAACCTTATTTAAAAGCTTAAATTATAAACTGAATGAATAGGTTTACTCAATATTTGTAATTCAAAAGAGCAGGAGGCTTCCGGGAAGCTTCCTGCTCTTTTTACCTTCTATAGCACACCAGCTACTAACCTTTAAACTTATCTACTAAATTTTGTAACTCTTCAGCCATTCTAGTTAGTGATTGTGCCGATGCGGAGATCTCTTCCATAGAAGCTAGTTGCTCTTGAGAGGATGCCGAAATCTGTCGGGTTCCCACTGACGCTTCTTCCGCTACCTTCGCAATGAAATCAATAGCCCCCACGACCTGCGTTGTTCCAGCCGCAATTTGCCGCGAAACAGCGGATACATCCTCAATCTGTTGTGCAACGGTTTCTACAGAACACTGAATATGTTCAAAGGAATTTCCTGCATCATTCACAGTTTCAATCCCAGATTCTACTTCCTTCGTAGCTTTAGTCATAGATCCAATTGCTTTTTGGGTTTCTGCTTGAATCTGTGAAATAAGTTGAGAGATTTCACCCGCTGATTTGGAAGACTGTTCTGCCAGCTTACGAACTTCATCTGCTACAACCGCAAAACCACGACCATGCTCCCCTGCTCGTGCTGCTTCAATAGCAGCATTTAACGCTAGTAGATTCGTTTGTGCAGAGATCCCAGTAATTACCTCAAGTATCTGACCAATTTCCTCAGATCGTTGACCCAAGCCTGTAATCACCTCTGATAAAGAATGGACGGTAAGTCCAATCGAGTTCATCTGATTAATTGCCGTTTGTATCGCATCCCCACCCACAGCGGATTGTTTCAATGCTTCCATTGCTACATCCGCTACCTTTTCTGTGCTTGTCGCAATATTTCTCACTCCTGTAGCCATTTCATTAACCGTTTGTGCAGTCTCTTCAACACTTTTCACTTGCTGTTCTGTACCCGTTGCCATTTCTTGAATAGCATTTGATATTTGCTCAGTGGCTTTACCCGTTTGCTCTGCACTTGCCGTCATTTCTTCAGAGGATGCTGCTAGCTGCATAGCCGATGAATTCACCTCACGCAGAATCGTTCGTAGGGACTGGCTCATATGATTGAAGCTAGTTGCTAACTGACCTAGCTCATCATTGTTCTTCAGTTCTACCGTTTCCGTTAAGTCACCCTGACTTATTTTTTGCGAAGTATCAATTAAACGATTTAGCGGTCGGGTAATGGACCGAACAATAAGGCTAATTACGATGGCACCTATTAGAGAGGCAATACCAATCACAATAAAGGTTCGATAGAAAATAGGACTTGCTAACACACTAATCTCTGAATCATACCATGTACCTGATACCTTCCAACCCGTTAGCTCATTCGTGCTATAGGTCATCTTCTTTTGTCTGTTATCCGTTGATATATAAGAAAATGACCCTGACTCTGCAGCAAACATGCGATCCCGCGTATCCCCTTTAAACTCCGATCCCAATTCAAAGGTTGGGTGTACCACCCACTTGCTACTTTTATCCAGAATTTGAACGTAGCCCTCATTCCCAATCTTAACCCTTTTTGTTAACTCACTTAATTTCGACAAATCAACGTTAATAGCCATAACACCTGATCCATCCTTAACCGTCTTCGCTACGGTAACAACCATCTTCTTAGATGTAGCAGCAATAAATGGACTGGTTACAATGACATTGCCTTTATTTTTCATAGCTTCGATATACCATTCTCGTTTACGCGGATCATAATTCGGATCTTCCTTCTCTGGCCGCGGAGAACGCAGCATAATCCCATCCTCTGTACCTAGATAGGTAAGATCTAATTCCGGATGAAGCTTGGTATAACTATTTAGTTCGGCACGAATAAGGGGGCTTTCACTTCCTTGGTACTGTTCTTTTGTAAATTTATTGGATAGATAATCCACATCTTTCATTCGATCGGTAATCATTTGATTGATTACATCATTAATTAAACCAACATTTTCTGCTGCGCTTTGCGAGAATTGTTCATCTACTGTCTTCTTAGCTGTTTGATATGAGATAAATCCAATGAATAGACTTGGAACCAAGAGGATTAAGGCAAAACTCCCTATTAATCTTGTTTTAATCGTTCCCTTCCGACCCTTTTCCCCTCTCATCACTTACATCTCGTCCTTTCTCATGTTGAAAATTGGTTTAGTATAATTAAACTATATAAATTGTAACAAATCATTTCAATTTTTTAACAGAACCCATTATTTACAAGGTAAAATAAACCTAGTAAAATATGGATGTAACTAATTTGATATGGGAGTGAGGATAGGTTATCTGTATGTGGGCACTTAGATAACCTGGAGCTAGTAGTGCAACCGACCAGTTTATAGAGAATAGACTGGTTTTTTATGGTTAAACAAAGTATCCATAATTTCAAATGATATTGGAGCAAAGAAGGGTCATCCATATTTGGGCACTTAGATGACTTGGAGCTAGTAGTGCAACCGACCAGTTTATGATGACTGGTCTTTTTTAGTGTATTAGAAATTTATCTACACACAGGTGCACTAGGCTGCTATATAGGTCATCATTTTTTAAGGGGGATTTTTGGTGGAATATTTGGGTATAGGGGCTCTTTTTTTAGTATTTTTAATAGGGTGGATAAAGTGTAGATCAAAAAAACAAACAATAAAAGGGGATTATCAACTTAGTAATATCATCCATTCTATTCCTGACTTTATTTATTTGAAGGATGGGAATGGAAGATGGATGGAGGCTAATAAATTTGCTGCTCGATTATTTCAAATTGAGGATTTCCCTTACAAAGGCAAACGCGATATAGAAATAGCTGAATACAGCCCTTATTTTCGAGAGACTCTGCTATCCCGCGAGGGTACTGAAGATCAGCTTTGGGAGCTTGGAAATATTATTCGTAAAGAAAAAACGATCTCAAATCCTGAAGGCTCATTATCCATTTTCGATGTCATGAAAATCCCCATGTTCCATGAAGATGGGCGTCGCAAAGGGTTGTTAGTGATCGGCCGTGATATTACGAATCGTAAACAGGTGGAGGAAACACTCATCGAGAGTGAGAAAGGTATGCGGTTTATTACCGAAAATACAACGGATGTTATTTCCAGACATTCAATGGATGGTAAATTCATTTATGTTTCACCAGCCTGTGAAAGAATAACTGGATATTCTACAGATGAATTAATTGGACGTTCAACCTTTAACTTTATTCACCCTGAAGATGCTATGGGTGTCTTACGGTTATTATCCAAATCAACAAATTCAACTGAAGACATGATGGGATCTGCAACCTTCCGCTTTCGCTTTAGGAAAAAGGACCGAAAATATATTTGGGTGGAAACAAGCGCTCGAAGTGTCGGTAACATTCCCCAATTTCCCGAGGGTGTGATTGCTGTTTCTCGCGATATTACCCAACGTAAATTATTCGAGAAGAAGTTGAAGGAAACGAATGAAACCCTTCATAAGCTTTCATCACTCGATGGGTTAACGAGTATTGCCAATCGCCGATATTTTGATGAATTTCTTCAAAAAGAATGGCATCGTTCCATTCGGGATAAACTGCCTATATCTCTCATTATTTTCGATATTGACTACTTCAAACGATTCAACGATACCTATGGTCATCTTAAAGGCGATGATTGCTTACAACAGGTAGCTAAAGCTGTAGAAGAAACCTTTAAAAGAGCTACGGACCTAGTGGCGCGATATGGAGGGGAAGAATTTGCTGTTGTGCTACCGAATACAAGCTCTGAAGTAATCTATCCATTAGCAGACAAACTGCGAAGTAATATCGAGAATCTAATGATTCCCCATGAGAATTCTAATGCTTCAAGCTATGTAACCGTTAGTATTGGAGTAGCTACTGTATTCCCCAAAAGAAATTCACATCCAGAGGAATTAATCCATCATGCGGATACGGCCCTATATCAGGCGAAAAATGCAGGTAGAAACCAAGTGAAATTATATTTCTCTGAAATGAATGTCCATTAGTTAAAGAATAATTCCTATTTTTCTACTTCATTTATTTTTCCATCTTAGTCATGTGATAGTCATCACCTACTTTTCATGCACAATATGTTACCTTAATTATATGATAAACCTTCTCAGTAAAAATATGGTTAAAATTTAAGTAAAGGAGCATCTATTTTGAGTGAGCTCATTAATAACCGTGAACAACATATAGAGGATAAAACCGATCGTCAAAAGGCCTTGGAGGAAATTTTCCTTGGGCTTTATAATGGAAAAAGTGTAGAAGAGGTAAATGAACTTTTTAAGCAAGCAGTCGGTAAGGTGACCGTTGAAGAAGTATCCCACCTTTCTCAGTTTCAACGAGATATTTTAGAAACGAGTGATCTCCCTAAAAGTGAAATCCAGCGACTATCTGATGCACACATGGCTATCCTTAAAGGAAATATTGTGGATGCTCAACGCCCAGAGGACGAACCCGGGCATCCTGTTCATACCTTCAAACTTGAAAACAGAGAACTAGAGAAATTGATTGAATCCAGAATACAGCCACACTTAGAACAGTTTGTTCAAGATGATCGCGAAGAGCATAGATACCAACTATTAGAAGATCTCAATTTATTACTCGATATTGATAAGCACTACATTCGTAAAGAACATCTCATCTTCCCCTATTTGGAGAAGTACGGTATATACGGGCCTTCTACAAATATGTGGAGAATTGATGATTTTATCCGTGATGCGATCAAGGATGTTAAGCGGGATCTAACAGACTATAATGGGAATAAGAATTCCATTTTTGATCATGCTAGATATGCAACAAAGCAAGTCATTGAAATGATCTATCGAGAAGAAACCATTCTCTTTCCTATGTGCTTGAATAATCTAACCGAAGACGAATGGATTAAAATTGCTCACGAAAGTGATGAAATTGGTTATTGCTTAACCAGTCCAGTTACCGAATGGAAGCCTGAAAGAAAAGAACTTAATATTAAAGCTATGTCAGAGGGCTATATTAAATTAGAAACTGGTATTTTATCTCTTAATCAGCTAGAGTTACTTCTAAATCATTTACCAGTAGATATCACGTTCATCGATGACCAGGATATCGTTCGCTATTTCTCCCAGGGAAAAGAAAGAATATTCCCACGTACCAAGGCTGTAATTGGGCGAACTGTCCAAAATTGCCATCCACCAAAAAGCGCACATATCGTTGAAGAACTACTAATGGACTTCAAATCAGGAAAGAAAGATAGCGAGGATTTCTGGATTAAGTTCAAAGATAAATATATTTATATTCGTTATTTTGCTGTACGTGATGAGAACGGGAAATATGTAGGTACCCTAGAATTTACTCAAAATATTGACCCGATTCAAGCCATTCAAGGTGAAAAGAGAATATTGGTTTAATATCCGGGCCAAATCACAGCTAGACAAAAATTAAATCATTTGAACATTCAACTGCTCCAACTTTTCAATCGTTGGAGCTTTTTCATTATATAAGCTATTTTTAAAAAATACTGGATGGTTTTTATTCTCCGGAATTGCTTCCTTCGAAATAATAATATGTGTCTTATGTAGAGGCACACCAAATGATTTTCCTAGTTTAATTGTGCTGCTAGCTGGAGTTTTAATTTGAATACTTCAGCTTTGTTCAATTTATCACAACCGGTCGTTTCCTTTGATAGTAACAGCAAATTTTGTTTCATGAAAATTATCAATACCTACCACTTGAGAATAGTTTTACTGGGGTCAGATTTGAGAACTTGGCGAAAAATCAGCCATGTTAATCCTACATGGCTGAAATAAAAATTCCCACCTCGTTCTTGTTATGGTCATTAGACTTGCAGTTGATATATTTCTTCTTCTTGTTGAGTTTGCATAGATGGATTGCTAAGATGATTAACCTTCACCTCACTGCAGGTAGGACATGTTTTATAGACAAATCTTTTACGTGCCTCGTGATAGAGAGAATCTGGGGAATAGAAGTTTTCCCACATCTTTACCAATTCTTCTTTCCGATATTGTTCTAGCGGTTTAATTTGCTCATCCTTGATTCTCTTCAATCTCTTAACTTCTAACAGCTGTTGATAATCACAACGATGGGCCAGTTTTTCCGCTAAGACAGAAACTTCGGAACAAAATTCTTCTGTGTTTTCTCCGAAAGCATCATCAATAAGACCAATTTGCAAGGCAGTGCTTGTACCTAAAGAAATACATTTCTCTGTAAGTTCATGTGCAATTGTTGCTCCAACTCGTCTTGGTAGAAGGTAAGTCCAATACTCCGATCCATATAGGTCTCCCATTCCTTTATAATGCGGATTGACGACCACACCCTTACGAGCATATATAAAATCAGCTGCAAGAGCTAAAATGACTCCACCGGCTCCAGCATTCCCCTGCATAGATGAGATGACCAACTTGGATTCTGTTGTAATAATTTCTCGAATTAAATCATTCATTGCATTAATATTCTTCCAAGATTCATCTGCTGGATTTTCAGATGCTTCAATCACATTCAGATGAATACCGTTTGACCAGAAGTCCTGTCCACCCATTAAAACTAGCACTTTTGTGCTTCTTTTTAGAGCAGAAAGATATGCTAAACGAAGTCGATTACACTGATCGGTACTCATCGCACCATTATAGAAATGAAAGTGTAAATAACCTACCTGATTTTTCTCTTCATACCAAATCTCTCTGAATGTTTTCCCCTGGTAGCTATCATCGTAAGCCAAGGGAATTTCGGGAATGCCATCCAATTTGTCACCTAATTCCAAAGACGCCGGCACTTTGAAAAAGGTTTTATTTTCTGTTCCTTTTCTTTTCAAATGGGTAATCCAAATTGCTCCATCCCCCGTTGCTCGACAAATAGCCCCATCACGACAAGCAATAATTCGGCCCGGTTCTCCCTTTAATCGATCTTCTTCGTGTGCCCCAAATAAATAATACTCTTCTCCAGCAATCCGATCTAAAACTCCAGGTTGGCTATCTGCACATCGAATGTTCCTAACAATTTGCTCCGTACTCTCCGACCAATTAATCGATCTATGCGATTGCTTCATCGTGATATGTAAATTTCCCTTTACATCCTCTTTACTATAATCAAGGGGTTCCGGAATGAAATCACCTTGTTCAAAGCGTTTCACTGCCAACAGAAGGGCTTTCATTGCCGCCTCCGTAGCTTCATGGCGATACAAATTGCTCTTACTTGTATTTCTCATTTTAAAATTAATGGAAGCCCATATATCTCCAGCATCCATCTCTTTATTTGCTTGTAGCAAGGTTACGCCCCATTCATCTAAACCATTTAAAATCGCCCAGTCTAGGGATGATGGACCACGATCTCCTTTTATCCCCGGGTGGACAATCATACAAATATGATTACGCCAAATTTCTTCAGGAATCGCCTTTTTTAACATAGGAGCAACAATTAAATCAGGCTTATTCTTATGTACCGCCTGAATCATTTCTTCGTCTCTTAATGCCAAAAGTACATCAACCTTATGTCCAATGTCCGTTAATTCTACATAAGCTCTTCGACTCATGCTGTTATGGGCTGTTGTTATAAATAAAATTTTCAAATGAATAACCCCCTTTTATACCTTTAACTCTCTTGTATTTTGAATCAACTCTTGTAATTCAAGCGTAATTCCGTTTAGCGTAGAAATTAATGAAGCGAGAAACTCTACAGAATCCAGTTGCTGCACTGAATTGTTTGCTACGTTTTCAGCATTGATCGTGACTTCTTCTGCAAAAATGGTCATTTCTTGAATAGACGTTGAAGCCTGCTCGGACCCAGCCGATACTTCTTCTGCAGAATGTGATATCTGCTTTATTTGATCAGACACACCAGCAATAGATGTAAGAATCTTTTCGAATATTTCCCCTGTTTGTTGAACAATTTCAAGTCCAACCTTTACCTCTTCAATAACAGAATTCATAGATTCTACGGATGTGTTGGTTTCAACTTGGATTGCCTGAATAAGGCCTGTGATCCTACTTGCAGAACCAGCTGATTGTTCAGCTAATTTCCTGACTTCTTCCGCAACAACAGCAAATCCCTTCCCATGCTCCCCTGCCCTTGCCGCTTCAATCGCTGCATTTAAAGCAAGCAAGTTGGTTTGCGAAGCAATATCTGTGATTAATCCAACAATTTCTCCAATCTCTCTTGAACGATTATTCAACAATTGAACAGTCTCAGATGAAATATTAACTGTTTCACTTATAGAATTAATCTGTTTCACTGTTTTTTGTATCATTGCATTACCGCGGTCTGCCTCCTGGGCGGTACTTATCGATACTTCCGACACATCTAATGAAGCTTCAACAATTCGCTGAATACCATTTGTAATTTCTTTAATGATCTCTGAGCTTTCAATTGTCTGCTTCTTTTGAATGTTCGATCCGCTTGAAACTTCTTGAATATGAGCAACAATTTCTTTAATGGCTGATCGATTCAGCTCATAATTATTTTGTAATTCAACGGATGAATCGGTTAACTTCTCGGAAGTAAAAGATAATTTCTCTATGATCCCACTTAAAACTTGTTGATTTTTCTCCTTCTCATTCAACTTATTCAACAGCTTCTTTTTTTGTTTGATTTGCCAAATAATCGCACCTGAAGTTCCAATTAAAAAGACAGCATGAATAAATACCATCGAGAAAGAATACTCTCCATGTACATTTCCAAATATATATTCACTAAGGAATAAGTAACCTACAATATGCTGGATGGCAAATAATCCTGTCATAATTAATATTAATTGAATATTTTCATAGTAACCTAGTATTGCTACCACCATAAAAATAGAAAAATGATATTCAACCATTCCATCTCCACTAGTAATCATAGCCATACTACTGAATGTCATGGTCAGTGTATTCAACAGGGGAATAAGCAGATGATCCTTTTTTGTACGATATAATAAAATGGTGATCGTAAAAAATAGAATGGGAATACATAAAAAAATGTTTATAACTAGATTTGAATGCACAATATGGCTATACCCCAAATATTGAGATATATGTAATGACTGATGAATAAAATAAACAATACAAGAAGATAATAAAACCATCGCTGACAGTATAAGAATGATGCGATTCTTTACATTTATTAACAACCTATATTCCTCCTATTACTATTTTTCAAGTTCCAATTCTAAAAACACCTCCATTATCACACCATTTTGACAAATAAATTGGCTGCTCAAAATAAAAATGAGCAGCCAAAAAATTTACATATTTTTTCACAAATCGAATAAACATCTTTTTTGGTAACCCGGCTATCATAGTTTTCACTTTAGACCCGTGGCTTTGCGTCCCCATCTTTCAATGAGTTTGCCTTTTTTCAAATAACTTATTATTGATATATGATTTTATAATGACCAATTAATCCCAATAAACAACATAATTATTAATGTTACCATGATTGGGTATTTATGTCTAATTTTAATTATATAGAACTTTAAACCTTCAATGATTCTCTA
>DATFAS010000205.1:0-12706 GCA_035254305.1 Bacillota bacterium | reverse complement strand
TTAATATTTATTTTAGGGGAGGATGCTTGTTTGGATCTAACAGAAATGAAATGTCGTGAATGTGGAGTTCGTCTAACTCAATTTGAATATGAGGAAAAAAATGGGCGCTGTGTGGATTGTTACAATGAACAAAAGGTCCCTACCGTTAACGAGAAATTTTCATTACTAGAATGGAAGAAGAAAACTTCTCTTACTAGAACGAACGTATGAATAAATGTTGAGAAGGAGGACCTAGTGTTCTCCTTCTTTTGTCATTAATTTTTGGAATTTCTTCTTAAAGAAGAATCCAATCAACCATAATAGAAGCGGCAATCCAATGACTATGGGTAAAGATAAAGCAGGCCACTTATTGGACAATAAGTCCATCGCCCGATTATGATCCAGAACAACCCAATAGGCAACTGCATTTAAGACGAACCCCACCGGCAGAATTAATCGACGATAGTCCTTTACCCCAACAATTTTCGAAGTCGCCATGGTAGCACAATACATACACATTGAAATTTGGACAAGTAGAGAGAAAGCAAAGAAGGCCACCATGATCATCTCATATCGATGAATAAATTCTCCAATATGTGCACTACGGGCCATCTGCATACAAGCAACAATATATTGTCCGGTTACTTCTGGAGAGAGCACGGTTGTTTCAAGTAATGGCCATTGTGCTACCAGTAGCCCACCAATCGCAACCCCAAGAGTACCTGATTTCACCCATATCTTCTCATTTTTAACCGTTGGCATAATCATTGCGGACATAAGGACAGCCATTGCCCAGTCCGTATCGTTCTGCCTGCTGGCCCATAGTGTTGGAAAGAAACCCGATTCAAAGAAGGGCAGCATCTCCTGAACATCAAAATTCTTCAATGTCCCTAATAAAAGAAGTATATTTAAAGCAAGCATGCAGAACACACCTGTCAGCGCCATTCGTGAGATAACCTCAATCCCAAAGAAAATTCCATATGCCCCCGTCATAAAAGCCACTAACACAAAAACTACAATAGGCATCTCCGGAAGAAAATAATCCATTAAGTGGAATACATAGGTAATCATAACTGAGCTATATGCCCCAATAAAGAAAACCAGGATAACAAGGGCCACCAATTTCCCCATCCATTTCCCCATCAACACTTGGGTGTGACCAATAAGGTCTTCGTTAGGTGTTCGACGTAAGACAATGGCGATCAATGCAATAGCCAAACAGCCTTGAATAGTGGAGAAAATCGTGGCTACCCATATGTCTCTACCAATCTCTCTTGCCATGATTCCTTGGGTCAAACCAACAGCTTTCGCATAAACCATATTCATAATTAAGGCCATATACATCCCATTAGTGATTTGAACTTTCATTTTTTTGGCCCTCCTTTCCAAGATTTTGTTGGTTTCACTAGAAGAACAGGGCTATTAATATGGGCCTCTATCTTTACATTCACTTTTGCCTGAGTAAATTCACTCTCCCAATTCCCTTTTAACTTTTTCCACTCAGCAGGAAATTTATTGTTAAATACCTCTCCCAATTTAAGAAAATCAGCCTTATACTGCTTCTGAGCCTTCTGCACAACGCTATTAATTTCACTAGTTAACTCCTTTTCTAGGGCTTGTTCAAGTGTTGACTTCATTTTATCTAATGATTCATCACAGGCGGATTCAACCATATCTCCATATGTCACTAATTTCACATCAAATTCCACTCTACCAGCTTCATAGCGAGGGGTGACAGCGAATTTCTGGCTTTTCAATTCAATGGATACTTTTTTCTTTTCTTCAGAGTTCTCTAGACCTGGGCAGGGCAGCACTACGACAGCCGATTGAACATTTTCAATAAAGAATAACATTCCTCTTGATTCAAGTGGTGTTAACCAACCCACCATTTTATCCCGTTTAAAAACAGCCGTACCAGATAATTCCACTTGATTAATCGAACCAAATTCTTCAGGCTTTTTATTCGAAATTTCTCTATTCCGAAGTTTCATTCTGGCCAGAATGGGTTGTGTACTTTCACTTAAATAGGATTCTTCTAATCGCATGATGTTGGTTCTAGGGGCTTCTGCCACGATCTCGTTGTAGCGAAATAGCTTATCAAGTGCAGAACCGGGAATGACTTCAAGACCAGTAACCGTAGATACAAGTTTTCCTGCATTATCTGGTGTTACAACTACCCAGGTTTCCATTCTTGTTTCATGATTTCGTGTAAAAAAATCGATAATATCAGTAATTCCTTCTCTAGCCACCTTCTCATTAATTGCAATAATAAAATTTTGTGCCCAAAAAACCCGTCGAGAAGAAAATCGTCCCAGATTCCGCATAGCTGACATGATCGATTCCCCTTCAGCCGTAATCGAATAAATAGGTTCACCAGTTCCCCCCGATGGAGCTCCTGTTTGTCCTCTTGCATCCGCTGGTCGAACAATCTGAGCAGTGATCCGTACTTTTCCATTCTCACCTCCTTGGTCAAAGCCAACTGCTGTTACAATGGCAAGATCATCAATTTCCCTCTTTCCCATACACCCTGCTAGAAGAGGAAAGAGGAGGAGGAAAATGATCAACCGCTTGATTTTATTCCTCATCTCTATTGCTCCTCCATGTCCGCTTTTTCTTCGAGCTTTTTTCTATGTCTTGACTAGACTGTTCCTGTTCCTTGTTAACACTAACCTTCCCTCCTTTAGGTGGTTGTGGCATCTGACCATTATTCTGCCGCCCCAGCTCACCTTGTGCCAAATGTGGCCGTTTGTCCATCTTCCACCACGGAACGCGAATGAGAATATCCTTCTGATCCGATGGCAAAAACGGTGTAATAGGCTCTAAATAAGCTTCGCCAAAAGACCGAAGGGAAAGCGCATGAATAACCAAAATAAAGAAAACCGCCGCAAATCCTAATATTCCCATGGTTCCCGAGGCAATAAGTAAAGGAAAGCGTAGAATACGAATGGAAAATGAAGCAGCATAGCTAGGAATAGCAAACGAAGCTATTCCCGTTATAGCTACAATAATCACCATAAAAGGCGAAATAATACCCGCTTGAACAGCAGCTTGCCCGATAACAAGAGAGCCTACTATACTTACTGCCGATCCGATGGGTTTAGGCATCCGCAGTCCAGCCTCCCGCATCAGCTCAAAAGCCACCTCCATAATCAATGCCTCTACTAGTACGGGGAATGGCACCACTTCCCGACCAGATGCAATCGTAATCGCTAAAGCTGTAGGTATCATCTCCTGATGAAAAGAAACAAGCATCACGTAGATGGAAGGAAGGATAAGTGAAATAGCGAAAGCAATATAACGGATAACGCGAAAAAACGACCCCACCCAATAACGTGAATAATAGTCATCAGACGCCTGAATGAATTGCCAGAATACTACCGGTACAATTAAAACAAATGGTGTATTATCCACAAAAATAGCTACTCGCCCCTCAAGAATGGCAGCAGCTACCTTATCGGGCCTTTCCGTACTCTGAACCGTTGTAAATGGAGAACGTGGGGCATCCTCAATCAACTCTTCTAGGTATCCACTCTCTAGGATCGCATCGATCTTAATTTTTTGAATTCGACTCTTTACTTCCTCT
This sequence comes from Bacillota bacterium, assembly GCA_035254305.1. GTDB lineage: Bacteria > Bacillota > Bacilli > Aneurinibacillales > RAOX-1 > DATFAS01. Next base: position 9,144 of record DATFAS010000205.1, on the reverse strand, counting down.
ACTAGTTCTTCTTTTACAATCCCCTCAATATAAGCAATATTAATATCTGTTTTTGTCCGCGTGCCCACAACTAGCGGATCAAATCTCAGCTTAGGATCACGGATTCTTCTTCTCACGTGAGCAGTATTTGTTCGTATATTCTCGGTAAAACCATCCCTCGGTCCCCTTATAACCACTTCAGTCTCAGGTTCACTTACACTGCGGGCATCCCAGCCCTTCGTGGAAATCTGCAAGGCTTTCTGACAACGTTCTAGAAATACAATGGTATCTCCAGACAAGATGGCATTTACCGCATCTTCAAATTTATCAATGATGTTGATTCCTGAATTGAGAATTAGATTTTCCTTCAATTTTTCTAAAAGCTGTGGCCCAAGTAATGTTTCATCTGAAAATTCTCGGATTTCTACTGCAGTAACCATCAGCGTTTTGAGAAATCTCTCGATATGATCCCCATTTACAAGTCCTTCAATATAGAAGCAAATTCCTTTAATATCCCTTGCAGCATGAAAAACAAATCTTCGATTATGAAAATCAACGCTTGATTTAATAATCTGTTCAATGTATTCAATGTTTTTCTCAAGGGAGAAATCAAAAGGTTGTTTTAACATTTCGTCTACATTTTGAATTTCGTTTGGTTGATTAGACATAGCCTTCTCCCCCTTTCTTCCTAGTGTTTCCCTTTATTCCCTATTCTAATTAATGAATAAACAAGGAATAAAACAAGAACCAAAGGCTCATGATGAAACACAAAGAGGGAAAAAAGGGAGGAATCTTATGGATTTATATCATTCCTGGATCTATATCCAACTCATCAATACAATATGGTTTGCTTATTTTTGGATTGCTCTGATTATTGGAGGAAACATCATCACCCCTCTGATTATTTGGTTTGTCATGAGTGGAAAACCTTTACCGTTTACACATAAAAACAAAAATAGTAAGAACAGCCCAGAAAAGACTCCAGTGAGAGATGGGGAATACAGATAAAAAACTCAGGTAGGCAGAATTCTTATTTTTTTAAATGGAAATAGTTATAACAATCGTTTCATATAATTACGTTTATCCCATTTACAAATAGAATCAAATTATTTAAAATAAAAACTAGATTATAATGATTACTAACAAGGAGGTTTTTAAATTATGTATGACGTGATTGTAATTGGTGGTGGCTCTACAGGTGGAAGTGCAGCACTATTTACAGGTAAGGCTGGAAAGAAAACACTAGTCATTGATAGTAACCAAAGCATTACGAAGCGCGCATGGATGGATAATCATTACGGAGTGGATGGTATTTCAGGCCCTGATATGCTTGAGATTGGGAAGAAACAGGCCACAAAATTTGGTGCCGAATGGGCGAATGATGTGGTAACAGATATTCGTACAGAAAACGGGATTCATACGATCGTTACAGAAGGTGATAAATCCTACGAGACCAAACATGTGATTCTGGCAACGGGAATGTCCGTTCAACTAGCTGAAAAAATAGGGCTTACAATTATTCCTGGAACCGAACCTAGAGTAAAAAATATCATACAGGTGAATACCCAAGGCAAGACAAACAAGGAAGGCATTTGGGCAGCGGGGGCTGTAGCAGGTGTATCCTTGCATACCATTATTACTGCAGGGGATGGGGCCAAAGTGGCGATCAATATAATCAGTGAAATGAACGGTGAACGTTATGTAGACCATGACGTTCTTAAAGCGTAGAAGCCGGATTTGTTGGCTTCTTTTTTGTTTACAGATGATCAGTGAGAAACATCACACCTTTATATGTTTTTCCTCGTTAAAATGGTGTTAAAGAGAACAGAAGCTATTTCTCAAAAATTGGAGGCATTTAAGTGGAAACATTCAAAATCACATCCGTCATGTCCGACTCCACCCGCCATGCGATCTATGAATATATTTATCAAGGAAAAAAATCTGTTACTGTTCAAGATATTGCTGAGCAGTTTTCCCTTCACCCTAATGTAGCACGTATGCATTTAACAAAATTAGAGGACGTCAACCTCATCTCTTCCTTCCATGAAAAGGCTGGAAAATCCGGCAGGCCTTATCGAGTCTACACATTAACCAACAACGAAATATCCGTCAATTTCCCTCCTAAAGATCCCAATTTTTTCGGTCAAATTGCCTTGGGCTGCATTGAATCATTAGGTGATATGGGTAAAGAAGTGTTCGAAACAGTAGGGGCCAACATCGGTCGAAAACAAGCAGAGCAACGATTACTTGTTGATCATATTGATTCCAATGAAAAGGAAACCTTATTTAAGAGTATGGAAACTCTCCTCAAGCAACAGGGCCTAAATCCTAAAATAGGGATAGATAATCAACAAATTGAACTAGAGGTTTATCATTGTCCTTTCCGTCAGGAGGCAGAAAGAAATAGTGAGGTTGTGTGCTCTATGCACAATGAAATGCTGAAGCAAATGTTTCAGACCTATTTCGGAGATGTGGAATGGACGATAGAAGATTCCATGATGAATGGTGAACGTACCTGTAAGTATCAGATTATACCCAAACAAGGAACTATAAGCTAAGAATTCAAGGCTGCCTCTCAAGCTATTTGATAGGACAGCCTTTTCTAATTGTATACAAAAAGTGAATTTCCACACGATTCCCTCCAACTGTTCACATAGCTGTACCCTATCTATTTTAACGTTTTTTCCCTATCCTTTAAGTCAGATCATAGAAAAAGTCGAAGACCTATGGCCTTCGACTTTTTCGTTCCTATTTTAATCCTAATTCCTTTAACTTCGCTTCTGGTACAACTCCATCCACCCAGCCGCGTTCCTGATAATATTCATCAAGCATAATATCCATACGGCTCACATGACCAGCACTATTTCCTGTTCCTGGCTCTTCAGTGAAACGCTTAGGAAGATAATCATCCTCACGTTTGTTAAAGCCAGCTAAATTATTATAGTAGCGTTCAAGGTTATAAATTCTTTCCCCAATTTTAAGAACATCATCTGCAGTAATCTTAACACCTGTCATGCTGGAATATTGCTCTGCATAGTTTTCAGGACTTTCAGAGAAATTAGAGAACTTACAAACATCCATTGAATCCGTGAAACTGAAGATATCCTGGAATACCTTAAGCAATGCTCCCTTTCCTTCTGGCTGTAAACGATCTGTTGGTTCTGGAATACCGGCAATCTCACTAGCCACCGTATATCCACGAAGGTGACAACCACCACGGTTACTAGTTGCATAACCAAGACCAATCCCTTGAATTCCTCTTGGGTCATAAGCAGGAATCCCTTGTCCTTTACATGTCATAGCTAGATGTGGAGCACCAAATTCTGCAGCAGCAACGTTAGGGCCTTCGGCAAGAATATCACCGATTCCTTGACGGTTGATGATTTTCTCCATTAGTTCAATCATCCCATCCGCATCGCCCCAAGCGAGTTTCTCCTCGGTAAGACCTAATTCGGAGGCCTCCATGGTAATGGAGAATGCATGCCCTAGTTCAATCGTATCAATACCATAATCATTACACTTATCAATGATATAGGCAATCGGAGCAGCGTCCCCAAGCCCACAGTTTGCTCCAAGGGCCCAAGCTGACTCAAACTCGAAGCTCTCGGTTCTTGTCTTATAAGGTCCTTCCTTCACTTCTACCTCTTTCTTACACGCTACCGGACATGCATGACACGCATTATCAGCAACAAGATACGTTGCGTTAATGGTTTCCCCACTATGTCCATCTGCCTGTTCGAAATGAGTATACTTCGAATTCATGGTTGGAAGGGCTCCCACTTCATTAATGATACTTGTAAGCACATTCGTACCATAGACGGATAGGCCTCCCTTTCGTGGAGCTGTAAGTCCACCTTCCATAATCGCCTTCAACCCTTTTTGATTGGCTAATTTATAATCATCGCCCTGAGTTGGAGTCGGCATATTTCCTTTTTGTGAGGCTTTAATCACGATCGCCTTTATGTTTTTATATCCACCAACTGCCCCAGTTCCTCCACGCCCTGCTGCACGATCACTCTCATTCATCCATCCAGAAAAACGAACAAGCCTCTCGCCACCAGGTCCGATACACATCACACTAAGGTCTGCAGATCCATATCGATCCTTCATTATTTTAATGGTTTCCCTTACATTTTTCCCCCAGATATCACTGGCATCTCTAAGCTCTGCTTGACCATTCTCCACATAGAGATAGACTGGCTTTGAGCTTCTTCCAGAGAAGATGATATTATCAATCCCCGCCCATTTCATTCGAGCAGCAGACCATCCACCCATATGTGAATCGGTTACTGTTCTTGTAAGTGGTGATCTTGTAACAAAACAAACTCGCCCACTCATCGGAGATCTTGAACCTGTTATAGGGCCTGTCATCACACATAGAATATTTTCATCTGACAATGGTTCAACATCTGTACCATTGTCAAAAACATATTTAACACCTAATCCGCGTCCACCAATATACTTACGGGCTAATTCTTCGTTTAACTCCCTGTACTCTATTGCACCTTCAGTTAAGTTAACAAGTACCTCACGATTTTTGTAGCCACCCAAATTCATGTGTAACGCCTCCTTATTTTTTTCTAATCTTTTATCAAGCAAGAAGTGTGCCAAATGAAATACTTGGGACTACAGCCGATCAATGTGTTTCTTTGTTCCAACGAGGAACACTTACATTGTTCCACATTGGAACAATGTTCTAAGGAAGCTAGGATATCTAATCTTCTACTCTTTTGATATAATTATTGTGGAGATATCTATTGATTATGTAAGAAGAGGTGGTTCTTTATGTCTACCCTATATCATTTTTCAGATTCAGAACATCAATCTCCTCAGTATATCTTTGATTCATGGAAACGTTGTCAAGATAAGGGCCTAAACCCTCAAAATATGGATACCGAAAGCAGACTTAGTGACTATGAGATGGTTGAAATCTATGACCAGCACGCAGAACTCCTTCATTACTCAACTCCCATACTTGAGGATCTATTTTCCACATTACGTATGACCGAATTTCTCATTCTCGTAGCAACCCCTGAGGGACATATCATTAATAGTATGGGGAACCCCCATTTTCTGAAAGATGCGAATAAGGTTTCTTTATGCAAAGGAGCCAATTGGTCAGAAGATCTTAAAGGTACCAATGCGATTGGTACAGCCATCATTGAACAAAAACCCTTAACAGTAAATGGTAGTGAGCATTATTTTCTAGACAATCATTTCCTAACATGCACATCTTCTCCCATCCTAGGATCTAATCAGGAACTAATTGGCGTCATTAATATGAGTAGTTACAAACATAATTTTCATCCCTATTCACTAGGAATTGTCAAGAATGCGGCACATAGCATTGAGCAAGCCCTTCATATACACGACATGAAGAAAAAAGAGAACCAAGATGATCTAGATTTTGTCTACCAGCATGCGCCTACTTCCCTGATTACCCTTAACAAACAAGGTAAGATTATTCGAATGAATTATGCAGCCTCTCAAACGTTAGGAAGTCCAGGTCCTGGGGTAATTGGGCATTCTGTGACAAAGTGGTTCCCTGGCTTTGATCCTGCGAAGGCTCAAACACAAATGAATCAAACGTATACCTACAAGAATTATGTGTTTAGCCCCTATCTATTGAATAATGGAAAACAAGAATCCTACATTATTCTTAAAGGAGAAAAGAGAGAACAACGAGAAGAGCTAACCGTCCGCTATCAATTTGGTGACATACTTGGTCAGGATCCACAATTTCTATATACAATCACGCTAGCAGAGAGAATTGCTGAAATTAATATTGACATCGTAATATTAGGAGAAAGTGGAACAGGTAAAGAGCTATTCGCCCAATCCATTCACGGAGCAAGCAAACGGAACGCCAAGCCTTTCCTGGCTATTAATTGCAGTGCAATTCCAGATAATCTGCTAGAAAGTGAATTGTTCGGTTACGAGAAAGGGGCATTCACTGGCGCAAAGTCTGATGGTCATATCGGAAAATTCGAGGCAGCGAATGGAGGAACCCTTTTCCTAGATGAGATTGGGGATATGCCCCTATCTGCTCAAGCCGCACTTCTCAGAGTGCTCCAGGAAAAATGTGTGACACGAATTGGAGGGCATAAGCCGATTCCTATTGATGTAAGAATCATCGCTGCCACCCATAGAAATCTACTAGAGGAAATTGAGGCTGGTCGTTTTCGTAGAGATTTATACTACCGCATGAATGGGTTCACCTTAAAGCTTCCCTCCTTTCGAGAACGAAGTGACCTCCTTTTTCTTTCTGAACAAATTTTATCTAGTTTACCCGTTATGGGCGAACCTGCTCAATTAAGTGCTGGGGCTAGGAATTTCATTCAAACCTATCATTGGCCAGGGAATTTTCGTGAACTTAAAAACACTCTGCAGCAAGCCTATTTCTTGGCTCAGGATCAGGTGATTACAGAACAACTCCTTGCATCCTTATGCCCCAATGGCCACATTGCTTCAGCTGTACCTGAGCACACTGTTGACGATTCGTTAAGTATACAGGAGTATGAAATGAACCTAATCAAACAAACTTTAGTAAAATGCCAAGGAAATATTAGCCAAGCAGCAAAGCAGCTAAATATAGGTAGGAATACACTCTATCGCAGGCTCAAGGCCTTCGGCCTGATGGACTAAAATTGAAGCTCCAACTCCTTACAAGCAGTAGAGGGATAGGAGCTTTTTTTCATTTTCAAATTTGGTCGTTACAAAAGAAAAGGACTCAGTGCTTCCACCTGAGTCAAAGAAAGAATTATAGGGTCACACAAATGGGGCCGTTCCTATTAAATAGTATACCCGCCAACAACCATATCTCCAATCCCTCATAAGGGCTAAAATATCTACCCTTTCATCTCCTTTTTGGATCTTGTCAGACCTTTCCTTACCGCATAAGAAGCAAGCTGAACTCTATTTTCTAGATTTAGCTTTTCTAACAAATTTTTTATATGATTTTTCACTGTATTTTCTGTTATACACAATTTCTCTGCAATTTGACGATTGGTATCCCCACAGGCTACATATTGTAGGATTTCGGTTTCCCTTGGTGTCAGTACACTTAATTCAGGTTCATCTGGCGAAAGTCCCTCGCGGAATTGATAGAGCATTCGTCCGGCCATTTGACGGGATACATCCATCTTCCCCTCAATTAAAGAATGAAGATAAGTCAGCCATTCTTCAGGGTCCATATTCTTCAGTAAATATCCTTGAGCCCCGACCTGAATCGCGGAAAATAAATCTTTAATATCGTCTGATACACTTAAAATCACCACTTTAATAAAAGGGTAGGCTTCCTTAATTTGACGTGTCGCATCTAGACCATTGACATCCGGCATATTGATATCCATTAAAACTAAATCAGGTAGAAGCCTCCCACATAAATCAAATGCTACAAATCCGTTACTCGCTTCCCCAACCAATTCAAAGGATGGATCGATCTCTAACATACTACGAATCGCCTCTCTGGCATGGGGATGATCATCTACAATTAATATTCGATAGTGCTTTCTCATACCTTTCCTCCCGCCGACTCAATCATTAACCTCGTACCCCCATTATGACTAGAGTTATCCATCTCAATGCTCGCTCCGATTTTAGCCGCCCGTTCACGAATCATTTTCAAACCATATTGGTGATTATTGGGCTCTGAATTTCCTACCATACCACGACCATTATCTATGATTTGCAATCTCCACCCATCTGGAGTGAAATCAAAACGTATCGTGACCTCTGTAGCATCCGCGTGTTTACGAATATTTGTGAAGGCTTCTTGGATGATTCCGAACAATTGGACCTCTTCTTGCGGAGAAAATAGATCGTCTATTTGTTTCCCCATTTCATTCACTTCCACTCCCGTGACGACACTCCATTCGTGAACCCATTTATTAATTCGTATAGAGAATTCGCCCCCCTCCTCTGGGTCGGATCGAAGATTGAAAATGGCTTGGCGCAATTGGAAGTCTATTTCAGTAACTGCTGATTTGGATTCCTCTAGCTTGCCTTGCTTTAATTTGACATTAAGTAAAAATAATGTCTGGGCGATGTTATCATGCAATTCACGCGCAAGTCTCTCTCTCTCCTCATAAACTGCTCTTTTGGCCTGTTCTCGGTTGATTTTTTCATTCATTTGCTCGATTAAACGAAACATCCAGGTGGCAAAAAGCGCAGATAGAATAAAGGTTAGAATGGTGATATATAAATTACCTGTCGTCATGGAAAGGTAGCTTATAAGAAACATATGGCGGATATACTCAAATCCACCAATTAGGACAGTAGGTACGATCATTGTAAGAAGCTTTAACGTTTGATAATTCATCCTTAGGTCCCCCAACTTCATCTCTGTATCCTTCGTGATTATCCTAAATTCCTATACGCAAGCTACGCCATTGCGGAGACGGAAAGTAGTTAATCACTTATACGCTAAAAAAGATTTATAATCCTCTATTTAGGACTATAAATCTTTCATTTCCTAAACTCGCTTTCTTAAGCTTAAGAATAGAGAAAACACACTAACTACAACTGCTATAATGGAGGCATTCAAGGGTACATTCGTGGGCGCTTGCCCTACCCCATCGTGTGATGCTTGATGTGTACCGGGTTCTTGATCAGGAGCTGGTGCTTGTTCACCGTGACCATGAGTAGGTGCTGTGGCTGATTTCGGGGTTACTTTAGTAACAGATGCCGGCTTATCTGATCCAGGAGCCCCAACCCATTCTACAGTACTTCCATCCTTATACGTCTGAATCGCTTTCCAAGAAATCTCTTTTGCTCCATTCTCCACTTTTCCTTGCATATTGAACTGTCCAAACTCTGTAGAAGTAATCCCTTCCCCAGTAGCCGTCCATATGACACTTGTAATTTTACCCGTTGAATCCTTCGTAAGATCGTATTTCCATCCAGGCCTTGGTTCAAATCGAGAAACATTTACCTCACTAGGAAACTTCACCTCAAGCTTCGTTGTTGGAATCTCCTTTTCATTCGGTACTCGAACAGTAAATACTTCGTAAGAGCCTTCAGTTGCCTGATTAGGTATTACCGTGACATGTGCACTAGCTATTCCAGAAAATAAAAATAGGATGAAAACAGAAATAATTAAGCTACTAGCCCCTTTTTCCAAGTTGATCTACCCTACCCTTTTTTTATTTGGTTTGAAACCCTTTC
>DATFAS010000204.1:0-13698 GCA_035254305.1 Bacillota bacterium | reverse complement strand
ATATAATGTATAATTCGGCTTATTCACTTCCTTTTTGGGGGTTTGCAGGGCTATCTTAAAAAAGAAAAACACCCCTTCTAATGGGGATGTTTTCTGTTAAATCTCTTTATTAATAAGCAGTTTTAAGTAACTCTAATAGATCTTCATATTTGCTTGGGCGTGGATTAAATAGTGCACAAGGATCCTTTGATGCCATCTCAGCTAGCTTAGGAAGATCTTCCTCTTTTACACCAATAGCAGAAAGGCGTTCCGGAATTCCAATTTGTTTTGCAAGTTCTCGAACAGCCTTTACAGAAAGCTCAGCTGCTTCTTCCACTGTTACACCTGCAACATTCACACCTAAGGCTAGGGCAATATTCCTAAATTTATCAGGTTTTGTTTGAAGATTATAGTTCATCACGTATGGCAATAAAATGGCATTACATAGTCCATGTGGAAGATCATAAATGCTACCTAGTGGATGTGCTAATGCATGGGCGTTTCCTAGAAGTGCATTATTAAATGCCATCCCTGCTAAGAATTGAGCACAAGCCATCTGAGTTCTAGCTTCGATATTTTCCCCGTCCTTGACAGCTTGAGGGAGGTATTGCCCAATAAGACGAATAGCCTGAAAAGCATTAGCATCTGTAATTGGATTAGAGAGTGTAGACACATAGGCTTCGATCGCATGTGTTAGCGCATCCATCCCTGTTCCTGCAGTAAATTCAGGAGATAAGCTAACCATCAACGCAGGGTCATTAATCGTTAATTTTGGTGTGATATTTTTATCAACAATAATCATTTTTCTTGCTTCTTTAGTATTTGTAATAACAGAGATACGTGTCATTTCACTAGCTGTACCTGCTGTTGTATTAATCGTAATTAACGGAACCATTTCCTTAGTTGATTTATCAATTCCTTCATAGTCATAGACTGTCCCGCCATTAGCAGCTACAAGAGCAATGGCTTTTGCACAGTCCAATGAACTTCCTCCACCAATTGCAACAACAAGGTCACAAGCAGCCTGCTGAAGAAGAGAGACGCCTTCTGCAACATTAGAATCCGTTGGATTTGGAGACACATTCGAATAAAGAACCGTATCAATTTCCTCTTCTTTAAGATAACCTATAATCCGTTCAACATAACCTGTTTTAAGAATAGAGCTCCCACAAATGATTAGCGCTTTCTTTGCGCCCCATTCCTTTGCTTTCTTCCCAACCTGGGCGGACGTATCCACTCCAAATAGGTTTTCCTTAGGCATTATAAAACCAAATGCTCCACTCATCATTCATCCTCATTTCTTGGTGTGATTCAATGTTTATTGTAAAATCCATAGGACAAGAGAGCCGTGATAAGTATCACTAATTGAATTAAATTTTCAAAAAAACATTGAAATATCGTGATATATGTTATATTGATACGTTAAACATTATCGCTATATCAAAAATGTGAATAGGAAATGATTGACTTAAATTTTAAATTTCCCCAAATGCTACAATTTATACTTATTAAATCCTGAATGCATTTCCTCCGTTATATTTGATAGATACTCTGCCGCTGATGTGATCTCTTCCATCGTAGCTAATTGTTCTTGGCTTGAGGATAAGTTTTGTTGACTTATGCTGCTTTCTGTTTCAGCCTTATCTTTAACAAGCTCTACAATCCGTTCCATCTGATGACTATAGGTTGATAACTGGCCTACAGCATTGGAAACTTCATCCGCTTTCTTATGAACGTCTGTTACAGCCTGTTGAATAGTCAGAAATGCACTTGATACCTTTCTCGTCTGTTCTACCCCTGCTATGACCTTCTCTGTACCCTGATTCATTGAACAAACCGATTGTTCTGTTTGTTGTTGAATACTTAAGATAAGAGAAGAAATCTGGTCTGCTGACCGCTTAGAATCCTCTGCTAATTTACGCACCTCATCAGCCACTACTGCGAAGCCTCTGCCATGTTCCCCTGCACGAGCAGCCTCTATTGCTGCATTCAACGCCAATAAATTAGTTTGATTTGCAATTGTGGTAATCATATCAATGATATGGCTAATTTGCTGAGATTGTGAACCTAGTTCTAGGATCATCTGCGCTGTCTGTTCGACAGTAGATTGGACATCTTCCATTTGATTAAGAACAGTTTCCACTGTTTTCGTTCCGTGCTCTGAGGCTTGATAGGCATCATTGGCAATCTGTTGAAGAAGACTGCTTACCTGATCGATCTGGCCAATCCCCATTGAAATTTGATCCATAGCATGCTTAGCCTCCTGAACTCCATGGAGCTGCTCTTCAGCACCCGTTGCTGCCTGCTCTGTAGTACGAGCAATATATTCAGTTGTAGCCCTCGATTCCTCTGCACTTGCCGTTAATTGTTCACTAGAAGCTGCCACTTGTTCAGCCATGCTTCGTTGACTTAACAAAACACTTCGATAAGAATCCACAATATGATCAAAGGCTAAGAATATTTGCTTCATTTCGTCGCGTGTTTGAACTTTAGATTTTACGGTTAAATCTCCTTCTGCCACCGATTGAGAAAGCTTCTGCAGTGATGCAATATTATGGCGAACAGAAAAATACAATCCCAAAAATAGATAGGCAATTCCAACCAAAAGAATGATTGTTAGCGCCGATCTTAAATAAATGGTAAACATTAACTTATTCACCTTAACTATATATAATTGATCAAGCACCTTCGTCTCTCCATCGATTAATGCATATACTTGATCAATTCCCTCTGTTGCCTTTTGATAAAACTGACCTGAATCCGCTTCTATAGAAGTTGTATTCAAAATATCTTTGTCTAGCCTATCAATAAAACCTTGAATCGCTTTCGTTACATTATTATATTCCTCTTCTTTTATATCCGAGAAATTGGATAGAATAATCTGGTTTCCCCTTTTCGTATCATTAAGATTATCTTGAATCCCTGCTCGTAGAGTCATTAATTTATAACGATCCTCATCACTTAAAGACTTCTTCGCAAGCACCTTGGTACTTAGTGCTCTTGTTTGGCCCATCTTTTCGGTCACCTTAGGTAGCTTGTCTACTATTCCATCAATAATATAGAATTTTGCTAAATCTGGCTCAAGGATTAAATTGGAGGTATCCCCAACATGATTGACTAAATCTAATGTTTTCGCTATGATCTCCGTATGTCTTTGAATACTCTCAACACTGGTTAATCTAGAGCCATCTTCTATTAATTGCTTATAATTTCCTTCAATTGTATCCCAAGGCTGACGAGTAAGCAGCTTGGTAGAATACTTTACATTCAAACTATCGATCCTTGTGAGATCCTGTTGTAATTCCTTTTCCTTCGCAGTTAATGGATCCTGATTTGCCTTATTTCCTTCTAGAAAAGCTGATGATAATCCACGGTGCTGCTGAAGATGTTGTATGAAATTGCGTAATGCCTGTGTGTATTCAATCCCGATTCTTTGTTGATTGATGAAAGATATCTCTTTTCTAATTTCGTCTGCATTCACTCCAGCCATTACAACCATTGGCAACATAAATAAAAGAAAAATAAGCAAGAACTTCTGTAAATACTTCATACGGTTCATCAACCATATGCCCGGTAAGAAAATACGTTTCATCTGTCTATCCCCCTATACATTCCCTTGTAGTTATTTAAGCATAGGCGAAATAGTACAGGAGTGAAATAAATCACAGAAAATTACACTGTACTAAAACTGTAATATTTACAAGTGGCATACTAAATAAAAGCTTGTCAACTCATACTAGATTCGTTGTAGCTCCCATAATAAATAGAGACCTACAAAGGCAATTAGGTTTGTGAACCTTAGCCTTCGAGGCCCCTCTTGTTAATCCATTGCACTAACTCCAATCATGTACAGCACTTCCCTCAAGATATTTCTCACAATCTAGGGCTGCCATACAGCCTGAACCTGCCGCTGTAATCGCTTGACGGTAGCGCTGATCCTGAACATCACCACATGCGAATACCCCAGAGATATTTGTTTCGGTTGTACCTGATTGAACAACAATGTATCCCACATTATTTGTTTTTAATTGTCCATTTAAAAAGGATGTATTGGGCTGATGACCGATAGCAACAAATATTCCATCCGTGTCAAGGATCTCTTCTTGATTGGTTTCATTATTTCTAACCTTAAGTCCTGTTACTTTATTTTCATCTGCAATAACTTCTATAGGTGTAAGGTTAAGGCTCCAACTGATTTTAGGATTACTTCGTGCACGATCCTGCATAATTTTAGATGCACGTAATTCAGCCCTCCGATGAACAACACGTACCTCCGTTGCAAACTTAGTCAAGAAATTCGCCTCTTCCATGGCTGAATCTCCACCACCAACGATAATTACCTTCTTTCCCCGAAAGAAAAAGCCATCACAGGTCGCACAAGTGCTCACCCCACGTCCAATATTTTCCTTTTCCCCTGGAATATCAAGCAATCTAGCAGATGCACCTGTCGAAACAATTAAGCTTTTTGTTTCTACTTCTCCCATTCCCTCAACTGTTAATTTAAAAGGGGGATGCGAAACATCAACATGGGTTACCCAACCTCTCTTGAATTCAGCACCAAATCGTTCTGCTTGCTTCCGCATATTATCCATTAATTCTGGACCCATGATCCCGTTTGGGAAGCCTGGGAAATTCTCCACTTCCGTGGTGAGAGTAAGCTGTCCGCCTGGTTCTGGTCCCTCAATAACTAATGGATTCAAATTTGCTCGAGCTAAGTATATGGCTGCGGTTAGTCCCGCAGGGCCAGTTCCTAGAATGATCGAATTGTACATATCCACTTCACTCCCTTTATTTCTTTAATTTCCCTTCGTAAGCAGATATCCCCCCTTGCAAATGGGCTAATTGAGGAAACCCACTCTTAGATAAAATTTTGCCAGCTTGTTTACTTCGCATACCACTACGGCAATATAAAAATACAGCTGTATCTTTTGGAATTTCTACGATTCTATTTTTCAATTGTGATAATGGGATATTAACAGCACCCGGAATGGCTCCACTTTTGTATTCACCCGGCTCCCTTACATCAATCAGAACCTTATCAGGATTTTTCCGCATTTCGTTCGAAAATTCATCTGCATTTAAATTTTTCAATCCCTTGGTCGGAGCAAATCGAGTATAGACAAACCAAGCAAATATCAAAAGTGTAAGGATATTTAATAAGGTTGATGTGCTCATTTTTCTTTGGCCCTTTCTCCATTGTCTATCTTTAGAACCGAGGAACTTCTTTATTTCATACTTATTTTCCTATTTTTACTTCCCCTGACCAATTCATCATTCCACCATTCATATTAATGACGCTATACCCCATTTGGGAGAGAAATTGGCATGCCTTACTACTTCGATTTCCACTTCTACAAACCATGATGGTTTCTTTCGTTTTATCTAGTTCATTCATTCTTTCAGACAGCTCACCTAAAGGAATATGCTTCGCAGTCGGGATATGACCAGATTCCCATTCTTCTGACTCTCTAACATCAATGATCTCTATATCCTCCTTGCTCTTAATCATTTCCATAACCTCTTGTGGTGAATGTTCTTTATAAGTAGAGAACATCATTCGTCTCCTCCATTTGCTAATAAGATTGATATCCCTATTTTAAAGGTTTCTCTTGCTAATAGTACTTTGTCTACTGTGTGATTCATTGGACTAAATCCCTCTTAAAGAAAACTAAAAATAGTATATCCAATAAATCCAGTTATTTTCCACATCCTAATATACATTGATCCTCATTCGTAAAAGATTAGCTAATTGAATGAATGCATGCAGTACAAATCGATCATCCACTTTACCATTACCCCTATAGGTATAATATAATAAATGGAATGTAAATGCAACACCCTAAACTTTAGAAACCTACTCAATCTTTAGCGAGTAGGTTTCTATCTTCTCTATATTTCTTTTTAATCTTCTCAATCGCATCCTTTATCCTAACCACTAATGGATCAAACAATTCGTTTAATTCTCTACTTAATCCCCAATGAAAATCAATTTGAAAGGGCTCAATTCCTATCATTATGCCTCTTTTCTGTTGATCAAGCTGCTGCATCACTTCAAGGAAATGGAGATGATGCTGTGAAATTCCAGAATTTATGGACGAAAGCTCTCGTAAAGGAAAAATAGTAAATTCCCCTGGTCGTTTACCCATAATAGCAGCATCAACTAGGATCAGGTATTCTGCACTTACTATAAGATCTAAGCCATATTCCCAATCCGTTTCCCCTACCCTATAATCCACATACTCATCCTCAGGTGACTCCCTAGCAAGTGTCTCAACAACATTAACACCAATCCCATCATCCATCATCAACCGACTACCCATTCCAAGGACTACTATGGGTTTCATCCAAACACCTCAATCGTAATTGGCTCTCGCCCTGGTTGATACACATGTGTCGCACAAGACATACAAGGGTCAAAGGATCGGAGGATTCTTCCTATTTCGACCGGCTGATCAGGGTTTTGTATGGTTGTACCCAGCAAGGCTTGTTCCGCAGTTCCAGGAATCCCCCTAGCATCCATGGAGGAGAAATCCCAAGCAGAAGGCGTAATAATTTGATAGAAAGACAAGGTTTTATTCTCTATTTTGATCCAATGTCCCAATGCTCCCCTAATCGTATCAACCAAACCCGTTCCGACTGCTTTCTCTGGAATGGTCCATGTCTGTTGAACCGATATGCCAGGAGTAATATGGTTTAATAAAGCATCGAGAATCCCTGCAATTTTCTTAGCCTCCAATGCTCTTGCTATTGTCCGATCCATTGCCGAGATCCCTCGACGATATTCACCATTCAACCATAACCTTGCAAGAGGCCCAACTTCAAAGGGGAGATTGTCATACCGTGGTGCCTTCACCCATGAGTATCCCTGAGGCTTATCCCTATTCGGTTCTGACATCGTCTCAAGCGGCCCATAAGAGCTTTTTCCTTTATACCAGGAATAATCTATTTCTTCTTTAATAAGGTCTCTATTAAATGGCTGAATTTGATTATGGATTAAAACAAGAGGGTCTACATATTGGGTGCCCAGATCCTTATAATGATTGAATGCCCCAAAGCTCATTAAATGGCCAGGGCCCTTCCCCATGTGAAAATAATCATCATAATACTTTGCTATGATATATACATCCGGAATCATTTTATCCTCAATAAACGCATTAATCGTTTGTAAAATGGATTTCATTCTCACAATCTGATCGGCATTGGGTGGAGTGGCTACACCTCCCACAAAAACTCCATGATTATGGGGAGCCTTCCCACCCATTACAGACAGCATTTGATGGGCTAAACGGCTCACCTGCAATGATTCGAAATAATGTTGAACCAGCAGCTCATTCGTTTGCTGCGGCAATCGAAAATCAGTGTGGCGAGCAATAAATATCGAGCTTACCTCAGGAAGTTTGACGAAATCTGGAAGCGTAAATTGATAGAAATGCCGAATATGATTCTGCAGAAACTCACAGCAATGAAGAGCATCTCGTATGTAATGGCCTAACTCCGTGACTGCAACCCCTAATGCATCCTCCAAGGCTAGCGAGGAAGCGACCGAATGAGCTGTGGAACAAATTCCACAAATTCGTTGGGTAAGATAAATCGCATCGAAAGGGCTGCGCCCAACCATGATCTGCTCGAATCCACGAAAGATGTTTCCTTTTGTTTTCACATCAACAATTTTATTCTGCTCTAGCGTGACATCGATTTCCATAAACCCGCTAATCCTTGTCAATGGATTAATAACTATTCTTTTTTTCATTGACTACTCCCTTGTTATGTCGTAGGAGATAAATGGCCCCATTTTATCCGGAAAACCAAATTGTGAGCAACCTATGCATGTGCTGGCTCCGATCGGCCAATTAACATACCCGTCCCATTTACGTGTCGGGCAATCAACCCGTGTTACCGGCCCCCGGCAACCGAGTTTGAATAAACAGGTTGGCTCGCCTAATGTCTTAGCGAATATCCCTTTATCAAAGAAATTCCTTCGCGGGCACCGATCGTGGATTAATGTACTATAAAACAATAATGGGCGGTCCATATGATCTAACTCTGGAACACCATACATTAGCAAGTGTGCAAGTGTTCCCAAAAACCAATCGGGATGACAAGGGCATCCAGGGAGCTTAATCATGGGACGTTTTACGATATCAGAGAGCCCCACACATTCCGATAGGTTTGGCTTTGCAGCAGATGGTCCTCCATCTACAGCACAAGCCCCAACGGCAATCACATGGGATGCCTTTTCCCCCAGCAACTTCGCTGCCTCCAATGCTGTGAACGCCTTTCCTTGCCATCGACCGATAACATTATAGAGTCCATTATTTTTAGTGGCAATCGCCCCCTCTACTGCTAGAATAAATTCCTCATCTATTACATTCATTAATCGTTCTATAGCCTGCTCCCCTTCTTCCGCCATTAGGCTGTTGCTGTATACTAAATCGACCATAGTGGTAAGCATGTATTCAAGATTTGGATTAAATCCATTCATCAGCGAAATGATATTTCCCGAGCATCCCGTTAATTCAAGCCATACAAGCTTTGGCTTTTTTAATTGGCTTTGGGAAATACGTTCGTTAACTTGCTCAGTTAATCGTTTCACTATCGCCTCATTACTTACTTCCTCAGGGGGCAGGATGTAACTTGGATCTGACATTAGATTAACCTCCCTACCTGCTTTAATGTGGATAGAATCCATTGCTGCCCAGCATGACAGGTTGCGAATTCAGCAGTTAAGTCTTTCCCTGCGGTTAGTCCAAAATGGGAGGCTGCCGACCATGCCTTATTATTGGTAACGTCATAAACAACCCCATCCACAGCCACGTAGGCGGGGCTTCCATTTCGCCCTGTCGAACGGGCTAACTGTTCACGGGTAATAGATGAAACATTTTGTACTGTAACTTGACCTACTGTTGGATTCAAATAAGTGGGGGAAATAGGTTGCAAGGGCTGAGGCAATGTTGGCGTAACCATATTCGAAATTTGCCTCTGATCGAGCAGATTCGTGAGAAATTGAAGCAGAGAAATTTTATTCCACAATTGATTTAATGTAAGATTTTTCGTGTAAAGGTCCATTGTTACATATAACAAATGGATTAAATATTGAATTTCATTATATGTGAGATGAATCTGCCTTCTAACCAACTCCAACTCGTTTTCATTCATGTTATCCATTCCTCCGTTAGAGATTTTCTTATGGGCTATCTTATTCGGATGAAGATTCATAGGTGAGGTGTTTACCCCCAACCCCACTCTTCATTCAAACGTATGCATGGCCGTTACTGATTATTCAGGAAGAGAATAGGCTCTTTACGCCTAAACATAAAATAACCCTCCAATTTGTGGGAGGGTTATTCATACTTCATTGTGTTTATCCTCATATCAGTGGATGTACTTTTTTCTTTTCGACACCAAGCTTGGCTAGTATTCTCTCTAATAAACAGAACCCTGTGATCGCTGAGATGATCAAATTGATTCCAACAAAGATCGTAAACAAGAACCAATATGGGCTAATATAATATCCTAATAACACACTAAGCAAAATAAAGACCCCAGCTAACAAGCGAATCAAATTTCCTTTTCCATTTATCACATACATTGATTTCCTCCCCCTTAGAGTTCCACTCCATTGGATGAATCATAAATCTCCATTTTCTGTACTGGCTTCTTTGACTTTCTTGTTTCAATTCGGCAATAAAGAATAGGGATCACGAACAATGTAAGAACGGTCGCGGTGATCGTCCCGAACATCAACGAAATCGCTAGACCCTGAAAAATTGGATCAAATAAAATAACGAATGCACCAATTACGACAGCGGCAGCAGTTAGAACAATCGGCTTGGCACGAACAATTCCTGCTTCAATTACGGCGCTACCAATCGATACACCTTCCTCGCGGCGTTGATTAGCAAATTCAACTAACAGAATCGAGTTTCGGACAATAATCCCTGCTAAAGCAATCACTCCTATCATGGATGTGGCAGTGAAGAAAGCCCCAAACATCCAGTGTCCAGGTATGACCCCAATCAATGTTAGAGGAATAGGCGACATAATGATTAATGGAGTAATAAAGGATTGGAACCAACCTACTATCAGTAGATACATCACAATCAAGGCTATGCCGAAAGCAATTCCGAGATCACGGAAAACCTCATAGGTAATTTGGGATTCTCCATCCCACTTCACACTGATTCCATTCTCTAACCACGGCTGAGATGTAATATATTGTTTGACACGAGTACCTGATTTGGTCTGAATTGCCCCTATTTGATCCCACATAGCAGCGATTGAATAGGCTGGGCTCTCTTCTAATCCAGCTACATCCCCAACTACATAAGTGACACTCTGTAGATTTTTACGATAGAGTGTTTGTTCAATCGTACCTTTTTCCACATTCACTACTTCTCCAAGTGGTACCAAGCCACCTTGGGGTGTCGGAATTTGAATCCCCTTTAGATCTTCAATACTAGATCGATCCGCCTTCGTAGGCTGTACTCGTATAACAACCGGATCCAGCTCACGTGGTGGATGAATCATACCGACCTTCGATCCTTCGAGCATCATTTGTAAAGTCTTAACGATATATTCATTGGTAATTCCATTTAGTCGAGCTTTTTCATTCATTGTAAAATGATACTCTGCCTGATTATCCTCCATATACGTATCCACATCTACGACACCCTTAGTATTTTGGAAAATTTTCTCCGCCTCTTTGGCCACAGCGAATTGCTCGGCTTTATCATTTCCATACACTTCAAGCACAATGGTCGATATGACAGGAGGACCTGGTGGCACTTCTACCACTTTAACATTTGCATGATATTTCTCTGCTATGGCTTGAATCTTCGGACGAATTTGTTTGGCAATATCATGGCTTTGCTCTTTACGATGAGCCTTATCTATGAGATTAATTTGAATATCAGCAGCATTACCTGCTTCTCTTAAATAATAATGCCGAACTAAGCCATTAAAGTTAAACGGTGATGAAGTACCTACATATGACTCATAATCCGTAACTTGACTCACTGTAGCGATATAATCACCAATCGCTTGTGTCGCTTTTTGTGTATCTTCTAATGTTGTTCCTTCTGGCATATCGATTACCACTTGGATTTCACTTTTATTATCGAATGGCATCATCTTCATCGGTACGGCCTTTGTATAAAATAAACTCATAGAACCTAAAAGTAAAACCACAATACTCGATAGGAAGATCGTTCGTTTCGATTTACTATATAACATCTTCTGGATCACATGGGCGTACCAGCCTGCAAAACCAAGCAAATTACTCACATCTAGATGTTCTTCCATGGAGTGAGCATGCCCCGTTTTCTTCAGAAACCGATAAGCAAACCATGGGGTCACTACAAATGCTACAAGTAATGAAAAAAACATAGCGACGGAGGCATTAATCGGAATAGGAGCCATATAAGGACCCATTAATCCCCCGACAAAAGCCATAGGCATCAAGGTTGCAATAACGGTAAAGGTAGCTAGGATCGTTGGATTCCCCACTTCATTAACCGCTAGAATAGCTGCTTTCAAAGGAGGGTGTGTTCCTCGTTGGAACCATCTATGAATATTTTCCACTACAACGATTGCATCATCTACCAGAATCCCAATGGCAAAAATAAGGGCAAACAAGGTGACACGATTTAGGGTATAGCCATACATTTTACTTAAGAACAGAGCTAGCGCAAGTGTAACAGGAACCGCAATACCTACAACAATGGCTTCTCGAATACCCAAGGTTACACCGATGAGCAAAATAACTGAAAATGTAGCAATTAATAAATGTTTAATTAATTCGTTTGCCTTTTCTTCTGCTGTGTCCCCATAATTACGAGTTACCGTTACTTGAACATTATCAGGAATGACCTTTCCTTTTAGATCATTGATTTTTCGAATTACATCATTGGATATAATAACAGCATTTGTTCCTGGTTTCTTCGCCACATCTAGTGTAACCGCTGGATAATGAGATCCTATTTTTTTATCATCAATTCCTTTATCCGCTGCTTGTGGTCCCACTCCAAACATGACGTAATTATTGATTTCACCTGGCCCATCTTCAATATTGGCGATATCCTTCACATAAACTGGGCGGTTATTATAAACCCCGATCACTAGATCTTCAATCTCTTTTTTGTTCGTTAAATATTGACCGGTCTTCACCTGATTATTTTCGTTTCCTTTATCAAAGGAGCCAGATGGTAAGGATAAATTTGCTTGCTCCAAGGTTGCTTGAACACTTAATGGAGAGAGATGGAATGCTGCCAACCGCTTCGGATCGACTTCTATGCGAACCTCTCGTTCTCTTCCACCCGATACTCTAGTTTTAGCGACATTATTAATCTTGTTGACTTCATCACTTACAACTGTTGCAATACGTCTTAGAGAATAGTCGTCTAATTGTTCACTCCAGAGAGTCACCGCAACAATCGGTACATCATCGATGGTTACTGGTTTTACAAGCGGCTGCGATGCCCCTTGTGGCAAGGCGTCCATGTTTGAGGTTAAGGCATTATATAAGCGAACTAAACTTTGGTCTAAATCTTTTCCCACATAGAAACGTGCTGTAAACATCGCCATTCCGGGTTTCGAGGTAGAATAGATATACTCAATCCCATCTACCTGCCATAGCTTTTTTTCCATGACTTTGGTAACTCTGTTCTCTACATCGACAGCAGTTGCACCTGGGAATGGGATATAGATATCGACCATTGGAACAGATATTTGTGGCTCCTCTTCACGTGGAGTATTCAGGACGGCAAAAACACCCATGAGGAGCATAGCAATAACGAGTAATGGGGTTAATTTCGAATCGATAAAAGCACGAGCAATCTGACCCGCAGCTCCTAATTTTTTATTTGAAGGCTCATGTTGGCTCATTTTTCTTCGACCACCTTTGCCTTATCCACTACCTTATCGATGGAACTGACTACAATTTGTTCACCATCATTTAGCCCACTTAGTATTTCAGACATATGATCTTGATCTCGCCCAATATTCACAAATCGTAAATGAGCAATACCCTGTTCATCCACTACATAGACTCCTGTGAATTGTGTCCACCTAATAATGGCAGAGTCTGGGACAAATATACTTCTTTCCCCACCATCAGAAAATGCCACGATGCCAAACATCCCACTTATAATGTCGGTTGATGGCGATAAGGCAACCTTCACTCGAAACTTGCGACTTGTTGGGTCAATATGTGGAGTCATCTCAGCAATCGTTCCTGTCATCGTACGATTAAGTGCACCAATCATAACAGGCACCGCATCTCCGATATGAATTTCATTTTGTTTACGTTCATCAAGATAGGTTTCCAAGAAATAAGGAGCTCTCTCTATCCTAACTAAAGCTGTACCTGGCGAGGCCATATCCCCAACATGAACCAAAGTATCAATCACCATACCATCGAAGGGCGCCCGAACCGTAGCATCCTCAACACTGACGTTTGCACTTTCGTAGCTAGCATTAGCCTGCCCAACTTGAGCTTGCGTTTCACTTATTTTTGACTTAGCCAAGTCAACAGCGTGTTGTGCCTGATTCAATGTAGCTTTCGCATACTCTACACTCGCTTGGGCCTTATCTAAGGCTGCTTGTGCTGTGATTAAGTTTGTATTCGCTTCATCATATTCTTGCTTACTAGCTGCTTGGCTTTCATAGAGGCTTTTGATCCGATCAAAACTGGTTTTGGCTAGATCATAACGTGCCTTTGCA
>DATFAS010000203.1:0-15812 GCA_035254305.1 Bacillota bacterium | reverse complement strand
AGTGATAACCGCTGATCTGCGACCTGCAAAGCCTGCTTAATTTCATCCCGACTAAACGGTGAGCTTAACGTATCCGCTGCTCCCATTCTCATGGCTCTTTTTAACTCTAGCTGCTGGCTTGGTACGACCAAAATAACCGATACATAAGAATAACTGCTTGTTAACTCCTGACAGAGCTGATAAATATCATACCCGCTGCCTTTATGCAAAATCACAACGGTGGGCCGCCCATCCTCTGCGATGGTTTCACAAAGGCTCTTTCCTGTATCAAACCAAACGATACTGTTTCCTGTTGGCATGGAAGCATCAATGGCTGTTAGATCCCAACGATTCTCAGATAGACCGAAACATCTTACCCTCATTTGGCATTCCCCCCATTCATTAAGCCTTCCATCGTTTTCTGAACCGCTGGCACAGTAGCCTGATCCTGTGGTGTACGTAACATGAGCTGTATATTGGCTCCTTTTTGAATGGCTAATGAAAGGGATACCCCATCGATCGGTGTTACCTCTAGTGTCACGGTTCGATATTCTTTTGCTTTCGGATCGTCCGACTTTAACGTACTACCTACTGCTAGTACTTTACTATGTTGGATTAATATTTGAGCTGATTCAGACGTCCAATTAGCCGGAGAAGTCACGACCACATCGACAAAGTCTCCCGCTTGAACAAATCCAGATACTCCTTGCACTTCATTTACCGGAATAGACACTGCACGTTTTCCCTGAGAGATTGGGAGTGCGCCTTTATCCTTTTCCACCTCCGGTTTCTTCGCTACCTCCGTAGTAGGAGCCGGAACCGCTGTAGGAGTGCTGGGATGTTTAAAGGTTATGAGATAGAACAACACCGTTGCCATTGCTCCTAAGATGACTGCCCATACCCAGATGGTTTTTGTTTTCACGATGACTCACCTTCATCCTTTTTACTCTATCAATCGGTATCCATAAGCTCCATAAGAGGGTTGAGTGGGAGAGGTACTCCCTGAATACGTTTTCTGAATAAATCGCCCAGTGACAATTGCCCCATCATTGGTTGGCCCTACACTCTCTAAGAAGAAGGAAGCAAAGCCAACGATCTTCACTTGCTTCATTTGATTCGAGGCATCCAAGATAGGGTCATAGACCGGAATCAGTACCACTAGCGGACAATCAGTGGGATAATCCGTATAAGAAGCACTACCTTGCATAGGGCAACTTGTCATTCGGCTTTCAATCGCCCTTATCGTCGGCTGTGTAATATTCCCTGTCTGTGTATCCAAAATATCATTCACGTCCAACTCTGAGTTATATCCGTAGGTAAGATTCGTTTCATAATCTTTCGCACCTGGGCCATTCAAGGCTAACGCACCGAAATTCCCTACATTCGATGTGCCTGCCTTCAGCTGTACCTGTGTCCCAAAGATTAATGGTGTACCAGCCTGGACTCCCAAGGGAATTGCCCCCATTCCTGAGATCAACGGAATTAACTGAACCTTGGCTGAAGCATGAACTCCTGTCTGCTCCAAACCCAGCACTCGATTGAAAAGAATGGATTCCTCCTCGGTCGAATCAGCATGAATCGAAGTATATTCGGAATTGAAATCGATATTGACACGATTTGATATCCCATTAGCTATCACGGTTTTTTGGGCCTCTGTTTGAGCTAGATCCGGTCGATCGGGCAGATTCTGTGCACCCGCCAAAACCGCTGAATCCAATGATTTCTGCAGCTTACTTTTGGATAAAAAAAGCATTCCACCATCTACGTTTAAAGCAAACAAAGTAATCAGAACAGACATGAAAACAACAGTAAGAATGAAAGCAGAACCTTGTTCAGAACGTATAAGTTTCACATTATTCAACCCGCATTACGGTTTTATTTTGGAGAACATAGGGCTTTGGAAAGAATGCCCCTATCACTGGGGTGAAGAAATGAATCGGATAAGAAAGGGTGACTGTAGCATACGTACCTTGCTGTCGACTGGTTGGATCAGGATCAATCATGACAGTTAACTGTGTGATATCCAACCCCGCCGCCTGGTTCATGGTCAGCTGCTTAATATCCAAGTCATTCTTCCCCACACTTGCAGCTCTAGCCGCCTCTCGCCCCGCATGGTCCATCACTAGCTCAACATGAATCAATGTTCCGAAATCCAACATTCCAGTAAGAAGCAGCAGCAGAATCGGTAGGATCAATGCCATTTCTACAAGTGATTGCCCTTTTTCTGAACGCATCACAACCCACTCCAGCTATAGGTAAGCAATGTACCGAACACAATCGCTACTCCGTAGGGCATAGATAGTTGAGTCGTAGATGGCTGGATCCCTGTTCCGGGTATTAATGCAAAGAAGATCCGTTTCATAGCCGGAATCAACTCTTTTTGATAAATCAGAATAGCAATTGCTAATAGCCCACCGATTATACTCGTAAAGATAAAAGCATAAAAGACAAAGGTTACACCTTTGATCGCACCAACTGCTGCCAACAGCTTAACATCTCCTGCCCCCATTCCCCCTAAGAGAAAAGGGATAAGCAAAAGTCCCATTCCGAGCAATAATCCTTCTCCGCTAAACACCAAGCCATTCCAGCCAGAATCGATTAGATGATAGACCAACCCTATTCCCATGGCGGGAAGGGTTACACTATTTAGGATCCTTCGATGGCGCATATCTGTTACAAATGAAACGATTAAAATCATTATAAGGAAATAATCTAACATCCTTCCCACCACCCTTTGAAGAAACCCCGCTGCAGGGCGGGGCTTTTCTTACCGTTTGTTATAATTTTTTAAGGAGTTGTAGGTGTTGTAGGTGTGGTACCTGTTAGAGAATCTTTAATAGCGGAAAATTTATTACTAATCGTCGTCCCTAGATTTAGTGCATAAATCCCTACAATCGCCACAGCAATGATCCCCAATAGAAGGGCATACTCTGTTAATCCTTGGCCTTTCTCTTCTGTGATTAAGCGTTTGAGAACATTACCCATTTTAAGTCCCACCTTTGGTTTTAGATTAACAACCATAAAAAAATACTACCCAGAAAGGATAGCATCCACTTAGTAGCTGGAACTATTCCTTCGGCAACTGGCTGGCATGGCTATATATTCTATATAGCTTTAGCCCCTATAGCTTTGCGTCCCTGGGTTTCCCTAGGTTTGCCTTTTCGGTTGTTTATAACCAAATCATACTCCTGATCCTAAATACTTAACATAAGCCGTAATATCCAAATTTGTGTGTAAATTCTTTGAAATCAAAGTATCTAAAGTACTAATTTCGGCCAACGATAGTGATAAAATGACTGAAATCAACTACACTGTCTTTGGGAAGAATGGAGGGATGTCCAGGTGATTCGAACTTTTTTTTATAAGAAGAAAGTAGGACAGCAGGTCTATTCGATCGAATTATTGACGGCGTTTACCTTTTGGCAGAGGTTCCTCGGCTTTATGGGGAGAGCACCAGGCAGGTATGGGATGATCTTTAACCGAACCAATCAAGTTCATATGTTTTTCATGTGCTTCTCCCTAGATGTGTATTTTCTTGATCGGAATGGAGTTGTCCTACATGTAGATAGGGCACTAAAACCTTGGCGATTAAGTTCGAGGGTGAAGAATGCCTATTATGTGATTGAACTGCCGGTTGGACATGGTGTGGAGATGGAGGTGGGGGATAGGGTGGAGATGATGTGAAAAAATACCCTATTCCGTCAAAAATACGGAATAGGGTATTCTGCTTACTGTAAAGCTTCTTTAGATATAACTTTTATATCCTCGGGATCCGAGTAGAATGTAAGTGGTAATTCTTCATTATCTCCGGTAGTGAGGGTCATCTTTAATTCAATCTGAGCTTTATATAATTCAGTGTATCCACTTGAGGATTTGATGTACTTTATGGTATGTGTTGATTTTTTACCCATGTTTACTTCACCGGTGGGATCGGCTAAATTAACTACACCATCTGTAGCTAAATCACCAGTCAAAACCGTATTCCCAGATTGATCCTTAATCACAAAGGTTGGTTTGAACTCATTTGGATTAGTAGGATCAAGCCGCACAGATTTCGGAACATTTAAATTGTAGTACATATCAACCTTGACAGCCCGATTCCCCTTCGCTTCTGTAGAATCAAGGATATCAATGTATGGATGAAACCAACTCGAATCAGGTTTTGGACCATTTTCATCTGAAGCCGCATTATTAAAGTTAACATCTAACGGTTTCTCATTTGAAGTTACTTCTTGCATAGTGGTTGCATCATATGTCACTGCTTTAATCGATACAGTTTGAGGTGTTACAAAATGAATGACTCCATTATCATCCATATTTTTTTCCAATGTACTACTTAGTGTTCTATTTACAAATTTCCCAGTAGCAAATTCTCCTTGGCCTTGAATCCAATTTCCATCCCCTGTATACCACTTGGTGATGTACTTTGTACTAGTTGCACTAGTACCGTCCATAATCGTATCCTGGTTCGGTGTAATGCGAACTAAAAGATAATCTCCCACGATCCCAACTTGACTTAGAGAGAAGTCAGGTTGTGGTACTGGTTTTACAGTGAATCCAAATGTTGTTTGTGTTGTTCCTCCAACCCCATCATCTGCTTTAACTGTAATCGTGGTCGTTCCTACTTGGACTGGTGTTAACGTAATAACTCCATCACTCAAATTAGCCGTAGCAATGGTTGGATCGGATGATTGGACATTTAATGTAACAGAATCATGATCGGCATCCGAATAAATTCCACTTACATCTACCGTCTTATCTACACCCATTAGTGTACTCATATCTGAAATAGAGTTTATCACAGGGAGATGATTAACTTGGACGGTATAAACTTTCGTAGAACTACCATTCTCTGCAGTAACCGTAACAAGAATAGTTGGATGGCTTCCTCTTATATCGATTGGACCTGATGCTGTGCCACTCCCTACCGGGGTTTCTCCCACCTTGACCGTTGCTTTTCCTACATCTTCTACAGTTGGTGTGACCGTTGTCGTGGTGAGAGAACCCGGAACGTTAACCGTATAAGTCTGGGTTTCCTTATTAAAGGTTGGTGATAAAGTCCCCCCATCGATAACTAAATTACTTAAATAATCATTGCCTGATTGTGAATTCACCGTCACAGTAAACGTTACAAACACGGTTCCTCCATTTCCATCATCAGCGGCAACAGTAACCGAGGTAGAACCAGCAGCTATTGGATCTATTACAACCTTTCCTGCACTGATGCTGACCTGAGCAATTGAACTATCATTAGCATTGACAGAGAATTGCAAGGAATCTCCATCCGCATCTGCAAAAGTCCCACTTAAATCTATGGTTTGTTGAACACCAACATTCGTAACAACATTTGGAATGGAATTAGCAGATGGCTTATGATTTACTGTCACGGTGTAAGGCGGGTTCGTTTGTGTTCCGTCTTCGGCTGTAACAATTGTTTTGATCACAGGATGGCTGCCACTGATATCTATTGGAGATGAATTCCCTCCACTGACAACAGAGACTCCATTAACAGTGACTGTTGCTTTACCTGTATCTTCAACTGTTGGTGTTTCTGTGATTGAAGTCGTATTGGCTTGAACCGTCACCGTATAGTCTTTAACAGACTTAGTAAATGGTGGGTTCAATGAACCTTCACTTAAATTAAGATTGCTTAAAAATGCATTGGAGCTCTTCGTATCCGGTCCCTGTACTTTAAATATAATTGGATTACTAGAATTTACAATCGTCT
Source organism: Bacillota bacterium (assembly GCA_035254305.1). Classification (GTDB taxonomy): domain Bacteria; phylum Bacillota; class Bacilli; order Aneurinibacillales; family RAOX-1; genus DATFAS01. Next base: position 10,105 of record DATFAS010000203.1, on the reverse strand, counting down.
TCTGAACTGTTGAGTTATCAAAATATTGATAGGTCAACTTAATGTCATCGAATGTGTAATTTTTTACATCAGGGAATTGTATGGACAACTCTTTCATAATCGTTGAAATACTTAAAGGGTATTTAATTGGATCCACATTCATTTGAACATAATTTTGGTTGTTTATATTTACTATTGGTGCCGCTGTCGTTGTTGCATTATCAGGCAGCTTAACAGAAAGCTGAATATTCGATAGAGTCGGATTGGTAATCGCGTTAACAATTTGGTTATACTGATCTGCAATAGCTGACGCATCACTCGCTTGAAAGGATTTGCCCCCAGTTGATAAAGCGGTTAATTGACTTAAATAATTCATATCTAAATCTGAGTTACTATTTCCTACACCAATAGAAAATAAATTTACCCCCTCATCAGAAAGTGAACTTGCTACATCAAAACCACTTTGTTGGATTTTTTGCGCTACTGCTGTTGGGGTATTGGATGTTTTACTTTCAACAAGAAACCAATAACCACCTATTAAAGCCAACTTCTGATAAGTAAAGGGAGCTGAGCTACCAGCAATTTGATACTTCACATCCGTATTTATTGTTGTTGTCGAAAACCACGTTGAATAAGTCACGTCCTCTTTAGTTGTATAAACGGTGGGCTTCCCATCCGTCAAAAAAATAACGTATCTTCTTCGGTCCCCACTGGTACTGTCAAAAAGGTCTAATGCATTTTGTAATGCAATGGCATAATTAGTCCCGTTGTTTGGGTTTGGAAGACTCGCGATATCCTGGTTAATGGTTGTAAAATTATCAGTAAGTTGTTCTGTTTTGATGATTCGATCGTTAAAGACAACCAATCCTAGTCTGTCATGAATGGTCGGGCTAAATTTCCCAATTGCATTTTTAATCGCTGATAAAGCCGATGACCATTTATTATCGGATGCCATTGATCCAGATCCATCAAGTACAAAGACTACATCTACTGGCTTTCTTTGCGCATCAGAAGCAGTTCCTTGAGGGGTAAGCGTAAATTCTAAATTTCCCACTACTGGATCACTGGTGGATTTTGATAATGTTTGAGTGTTCGGAGTACCAGGGTCTGGTGTTTGGGGCTTGGCTGTTGCATCAAGTGAAGCTGACGGACTACTTGAACTACCACCTGAACTTGAGCTACTGTCTCCTGAGCTTGGGGTACTATCTCCACTAGACGGGGCTGCAGCTGGCCCGATCGTGATAAGACAAGTATCATCCGGTGTATTTATTCCATTATCATGCCTTACAGTTACCACAACGATCCCTTGTGCAAGGGCCTTTACTTTAACACTGTTCTGATCTACCTTACTTAGATTTACTACATTCCCTACCTGCAACACATTCCACTTAAGCGTGCCATTTACCGTTGATGTAGCATCTAATGTGATTGTGTCTCCCACCTTCATACTCAGTTGATTTCCTTGATCTATGGATACTGCCTTATTAAGGGCAAACGAATGAGTGATCCATGCATTAGGAAAAATCATAGTGAGCATAAGCAAGGAACACAGTAAACTAGCCAACTTCCTTTTCACTATTCCACCCCCTTATTTCTAATTAGCAATAAATCATATTTCTTCCTCAAATTCTATTATACGTTATACTAGGTCTGTACCAAAAGTCCCTACTACGAAATTCAGAGAAAAAATAGTTTCACTTGTTGCAAAGTTACATCAATTGTAAACAGTCAATTCATTAAAACATAATGTAATGTATATACCAATTAATCCAATCATTCCCCCACAAATAGGAAGCAAAGGATCCAATTGCAAGAAAAGGCCCGAATGGAACCGGTTGTTTTCTCTTAACAACCCCTATAACAAGAAGGAATACTCCGATCATACTACCTAATAAGGATGCCAAGAACAATGCGAAGAGTGTTAATTTCCAGCCCAAAGCTATGCCTACTACGGCCATCAACTTAACATCTCCACCACCCATACCTCCACGACTCAAAATAGCCAGTAAAAACAACACCCCTCCCCCCGATAAAATCCCTAGCCAATAATAATAAGTAGGAAGGGGATGGACGAAGAAGCGCATAAGGAGGAAATAGCAGAAGAAGAAGAAATTAACCTTATTAGGAATAATCCGATACAGTAAATCGCTTATCGTGATAATAGCCAAAAGGCAAACGAGTGGGACTGCAATCCATAACTCACTTGTAAACCCAATTTTCCAGATCGTAAACGTTAGAAAAAAGGTTGTCGTAATTTCACCAAATAAATAGAGTGGCGTAATACTCACTCGACAATAACGACACTTTCCCTTAAGGAACAAATAGCTAAAAATAGGCAGGAGATCACGCACGGAGAGTCGGTGATGACAATGAACACAATGTGACGGTGGAAATACAACAGACTCCCCTTTCGGGATCCGTATAGCCACTACATTAAGAAAAGAGGATAGAATCATAGCATAGATGACAATGAATATATATGTGATGGCCATAATTGATGATTTCCTTCCACAGAAATTGAACGAAAAATCTTATCCTTAATTAGAAACAATATCCTCATAATCTAATTCATCTATTTGTACAGGGGCAGTATCCGTTCCAATATGTCTATTTGTACCCCTCATATAAATCGAGTATATAAACTGGGAACCTTCACCTCTTTCTAACCTCACAAAGGAACCATTTCCATCATCAGGCATCCTTTCTCTTGTATCGGGATCTACAAATGGATGCAAATATCCCTCTTGAACCAATTGTCCATAATTTACACTAGTCTCTTGACCAGATAGAATAAAACTTTCACGAAAATAAACCGTTGCTGCTTCCTTCATCACCATTGCATTCGATAGAAAAGCTCGATTTCTTGATTCCTGAATGACTGAATTCGTAATCGGTATGGCTATTGCTGAAATGATTCCTAAGATCACAACAACAGCCAACAGCTCGATCAATGTTAGCCCGCTTTCATCAAGGCTTACTCTTCTCCTCATCATTCTTTTCCCCTCCCGGGTAAATAGGGTTCTCTTTATTCTTCGGTTGAGGGTACTCAACCACCGGAATATCCTTAATGAGATCCGTAAGCTGTGGAGCATAGTATATCGATACGGTCAGGTTGTAATTCATTTCTTTGCTTAATTGACCATCTGATGTTTCCTTAACTCCAGTAAAAGTTAAAGAATCAATGGAGGTAATTCGTGGTAGATTCTCTAACTCTCTAAGAAACAGAGATAAATGATCATAATCTGGACTTTTCATCTCCAAATTAAAGGTCATTGACTTAAGACTGGCCAGTATAGCATTTGACTGAACATTTCCTCCTGTATTAGACCCACTAGTAGGCTGATTGGTTGTTAATGGTGCAGATGTAGGAGACGGTTGTGATACTTGATTCTGATTTCCTTGATTAGGCTGACCGTTTCCTTGTGCGTTATTGGCTTTCGCCTCCTGCTTCGGCTTCTGCTCGTCAGCTAACTGTTGTTTCCCATCAGTTATACCTATGGATTGAATATAACTATCCGATCGCAATTCAGCATTCTGCAAAGCTAATAGAAATTGATCCTCTAATGATTTGACCGGCAACTGTGATTGGATCCTCTTTGTATTTTCTGCAGAAGTTACTTGATTATCTTGCTGTTTCTGTTGCAGGGTAGCAAGTAACTTCTTATTCGATTTGATCTGGCTATCTAATTGCTCTAGTTGTTGTTTCTGGGGGGCAATCCACGCATAATAACCCCCAATAAGGACAAAAATTGAAATTACGGATGCGATTGTAACGAGGACGTATCTAGATGTGAATAAGGATTTCATTTCTTCTGATCCTTCCTAACTTCTTGTACGTTTATCTTGATCTTTAATTGGGCGTGGTAACGCGGCAAAATACCCTCATCCTTCTCTGCCAGCTGGTCAATAACCTTTTCAGCATTAGCATTATCTTTAGGCACTTTCTCAATTTTTTGAGTCGCCACACTCATTAAAGAAGCACTTTGGACATAGGATGAATTCTTCAATTGGTTCAAATAAGCGGAAATCTGATCAAGTGAATCGAATTGAACCTGAATATTCAGTTCTCCACCTTGTGTAGCTTGATAGGATTCAAAATATCCTCTTTCAGGCAGATAGGAGGTGAAGGTTTCTATGATTTTTACCGTGGAATAGCGGTTGGCCTGTAACCATTGATCTAACTTTTCTAACTCAGCAGCAGGGCCAGAATTGGCCGATCCTTTTGCCTTATTCTGCTCCGCTTGAATCTGCTTCTCAATCGTAGCTAACTCTTGCTTACTCGCCCCAATGGTTGTTTTTGTATCATAGTAATGCTTCAACATCCACGAAGAACCAATGCCGAGAATTAAAACAGGTAAAACTAAAAGAACGATGAACGAAACCGATTTTCTTTCCTTTTGGGGTAGAAGATTGATATTTGCGAGCATTACTTTTTCACCTCTTTTAAGGAAAGACCAAGACATGTATAGAAGGAAGAAGGAATCGATTGCCCTTTTGCCGTGAAGAACATTTTCTCAGGAAAAGTATAAATAGCTAGCTCTGTCATTTCCTTTAATCTCTCGTGAAACTTCAGGATCCATGGATGTTCACCGGTAAGTAGAATATGCGTGATTTGTTTCTTCCCCTGATTTAGGGAGAATCGGTAGAAGCTCATTACTCGTTCGATTTCTGAGATGATATCACGAAGCTCTCCCCACAAGTGCTCCTCACTGCCAGCCCAAACTAAATATTCAAGATCATCTTCACCCTTCTCCTTCTTCCATCCTCCAATATCCACATTCATACGTAAATGACGGCTAAAAACAAGATTTCCCCCATCGAAGATACTAAGATTTGCCGTCTGAACGTTCAATTCGATACATAAGGTGTTATCTTCCAAGCCACCTTGTCCACATTCTTGATAAAGACGGAAGATAGCAAAAGGAGATAAGTCAGCTGCAACAGGCTTTACCTTCACCTTTTCCAAAAGTTCAGCATATCCAGTGACAATTTCCTCTGGAGCAGCGTACAGCAATACAATTCTCCCTTCATCCGTTACTTCAATCGTATGGATATCAAAAACAGGATTCTCGAAAGGCAAATGAATACTGGTTCCTATATCTAAGAAGATATATCCTTTCAGTTCATTATCTTGAATATCTGATGGCACTTGAACCTTGCGTACAACAACCTGAGAATCCGGAACGAGAAAGGCAACTTCTTGCCCCTTTAGCTTCCATTCCCCAACGCAATCTTCCAAAATCATCTTAAGCGTTTCTAAATCTCGTATCTTTCCTTCACGAATGATGTCTTCAGGAAGAAATCGTTGGTGAAATGCGCGGATGGAATCAAGATCTGGTTTGTTTGAGTCGATAAGGCGGATGACGTGATCTTTGAATATAATGCTGGATTTTCTTTTGGCTGTAAATAGCATAGGTTCCACCTTCAATTAAATCGAGATTATACGTTAAAAAGAAAACAATCCATCTTTGGATTGTTAACTTGTTGAAATAAAAATTTAATTATTTATTACCGAATCCCTAACTATTGTATCTTCATCAACTGCAGCATGAGCAGCTGTTTGTACTCCTCTGGTTGCATTTACCAATTTTACACTATAGGTAAATGAAGCTGCATTTGCTCCATTCGCTGTAATCGTCACATACGACTGACCAGTAGCAGCTGGAGTAATTGGATTAAAAAAGGTAGTTGCAGTAGGAGCAGTCCCGTCCCATGAGCCTGGGTAACCAGTATTTGTATTTGTATCGGGGTCTACTACACGTTCTAAGTAACCTCCGGCCTCAAGTTGCTGTAAAGAAAGTGATACGGTAGTAGTAGTTCCAGTTGGAACCCAGTCTGGCCTAGAACTCATTGCCATTTTGGCAGCATTAATCATTTGTCTAGCATTCGCAACATGAGCATCTCTTCTCGAGTTATCAATCAATCCCCCAATACTCGGAATCGCAATAGCGGAAATAATACCCAAGATAACGACAACTGCTAAAAGCTCAATCAGAGTTAACCCTCTTTGATCTTTTATAAACTTCTTCATACTACTAAACATAGTTACCCTCCCCTAAAAGTAATAGTCTTATTTTACTATATTATTGATGTACATGATTAAAAATATCAAACATTGGTACCATAATAGAACTTACGATGGTTCCCACAACAACCGCCAGGAAAAGAATCATTAATGGCTCTACTAAGGATTTCAGTCGGTCTGTAGCATTTTCTACTTCTTTTTCATAGAAATCAGCTACTTTCCCCAACATTAGGTCTAATGACCCTGTTTGCTCTCCAATAGCAATCATATGTGTAACTAACGGAGGAAATACCCAATGGGAACGCATCGGATCGGTTAATGGTTGGCCATTTTCCAATGAAGTCCTAGATTCACGTAGTACCCTAGCAATCACCTCGTTCTCTACAATATTCTCAACAATCGAGAGTGCATTAAGAATCGGGACAGAGCTAGAAAAGAGTGAGCTTAGTGTTCTCGTCATTCTAGCTAGAGCTGCCTTCTGTATAATTTTACCTAATATTGGCATCCTAAGTGTAACATAGTCTAGGTAGTATTTACTATAAGTATTTCTTCTGAGAAAAATTAAAATTATTTGACAAATAACGCCTGCAAGCAGTATCATCCACCAATATTTCCCCATCCAGCTGCTTGCACTCAGTACAAATTGTGTGATAGCTGGTAATTTAGCCCCAAAACTACTAAACATGTTTGTGAAGGTAGGAACAACGAAAACTAGTAAAAAAGTCACAACTGCAACGGCAATAAATCCTAAAATGGCAGGGTAAGCCAAAGCGGACTTTACCTTTTGCCGAGTGTGGTATTGCTTCTCAAAATAGACAGCCACACGATCAAGGGATTCTTCTAGTTTCCCTCCAATTTCACCTGCCTGCACCATATTTACAAACATATTAGGAAAGATTTTCGAATGCTTTGCAGAAGCTTCAGAGAGTGGCTTTCCTTCCCGGAGATCTTCCTCGACAACAATCAATGCCTGCCGAAGCGCTTTACTATCTGTTTGGTTTGATAATATTTTAGTAGAATCTACAATCGAAATTCCCGCCTGAAGTAGTGTGCAGAACTGCCGAAGAAAGATCACCATATCCTGTAGTTTAACTGGGCTACCAAATGTAATATCTTGATTTAGGAACGATACTTCTACCTGCTTAACCGAGGTTACCGCCACACCCTTTGCTCTTAGCTTCACCATAGCATCTCGCACGGAGATTGCTTTGATCGTTCCCTTTTCCCTTTTTCCTGCTCTTGTTCTTCCTTCGTAACGAAATTGCAGCATTAGTTGTCATTCCCCTGCATGTATGGTCTTGCTGTTTCCTTCGATATGACTCCGCGTTGAATTAATTCAAGAAGGGACATCTCTAGTGTTTGCATCCCTAAGGCTCGACCTGTTTGCATAATGCTCGGAATCTGATAATTCTTCCCACTCCTGATAAGGTTAGCAACCGCTGTGTTATTAATCAAAATTTCCGTTGCTGCCCTTCTACCCATTCGATCGACAGTTGGGAATAATCGCTGGGAGAGAATCATCACCAACACATTCGCTAGCTGTGTTCGAATTTGCGGCTGCTGTTCAGGTGGAAAGACGTCAATAATCCGGTCAACTGTGGACGGAGCATCCGTTGTATGTAATGTACCTAGAACCAAGTGCCCTGTTTCCGCTGCGGTTATAGCCGTTGAAATCGTCTCTAGGTCACGCATCTCACCCACTAGGATTACATCTGGATCTTGTCTTAATGCGGCTCTTAATCCGTTAGCGAATGATTGTGTGTCCTGCCCGATTTCTCGTTGGTCAATAATACACTTCCTATGCTTGTGAAGATACTCAATCGGATCCTCTAAGGTAATAATATGTTTGCGTGCTGAATCATTCAAGTAGGAAAGCATGGAAGCCAATGTCGTTGATTTTCCACTACCGGTCGGCCCTGTTATAAGGATGAGTCCTTGAGGAGTTTGCATAATCTTACGTAGAGTCTCTGGCATCTGCAGGTCATCAAGTGTTGGAATTACCGTAGGGATCAAACGAAAGGCTAAGCTAATGGATAATCTTTGCATAAAGGCATTTACACGAAAACGAGCATTTCCTTCAATCCCATAAGAAAAATCAACTTCCCCCTTCTCCTGGAAGGATCGCCACACCCTCTCATTCATGATCGATTTAGCCATCGCTTCTGTCTGGGAAGGGGTAAGCGGTTCCTTCCCATATGCCTTTAGATCCCCGTGAACTCTCATAATAGGGGGAGCACCAATCGTAATATGAAGATCTGATGCATGTACCTCTAGCGCTGTCCGAAGTAATTTATCCAACACTTCTTTCATCGGTTACCACCTCTTAGTCCGAAATAACGACTCGCAGAACTTCCTCTGTAGTTGTAATTCCTTGTTTCACCTTTAGTAGCCCATCATCGATTAAGAAAATCGTCTTATTTTTTAGTGCATAATTCTTTATCATCGATATCGGTTTATTATTCATTATCATTTTGCGAATTTCCTCATCCATGACTAATAATTCATGGATCGCCACCCGCCCCCGATAACCAGACATATTACACGTTCCGCATCCCTTCCCACGGTGAATACGGCTTACTTGAATCCCCCGTTTAGCAAAAATCTCTTTCTCTCTTTCAGTTGGCTCCACCACCTGTTGACAATCCCGACAAACACGTCGAACTAATCGCTGAGCAACAATCCCTGTTAGGGATGCCGCTACCATAAAAGGCTCTATTCCCATATCGATGAGTCGGGTAATGGTACTGATGGAGTCATTGGTATGAATTGTACTTAGCACAAGATGCCCTGTCAGCGAAGCACGGATGGCTATTTCAGCAGTTTCCTTATCTCTGATTTCTCCAACCATTACAATATTTGGATCCTGACGCAGGATTGACCTGAGTCCGGCTGCGAAGGTCATTCCAATAGCCGAATTAACCTGGATCTGATTAATCCCATCTAATTGATATTCTACCGGATCCTCAATCGTAATAATATTGACCTCTTCGGTGTTTAATTGGTTAAGAGCTGCATAAAGTGTAGATGATTTCCCTGACCCTGTAGGTCCTGTAATGAGCATAATTCCATTGGGTTGCTCAATTAAGTGCTTAAACCGGGATAGATTAAGAGAATTAAATCCTAGACGATCTAGGTCATTAATCGCATTACTTAAATCCAATAAACGCAAAACAATTTTCTCTCCGTACATTGTCGGAAGTGTAGATACACGAACATCTATAGAAAGATGCTCTACAGATATCTTGAGTCGACCATCCTGTGGTAATCGATGTTCCGTAATATTGAGATTGGACATTATTTTGATACGGGCAATCAGCATACTTAACATGTGCTTCGGGAGTGTACGTTCAACGCGCAATACACCATCAATTCGATAGCGAATCACAATTTTACTTTCTTGGGGGTCAATATGAATGTCACTGGCTCTCTGTTGCGCCGCATTCAGAAGGATTTGATTCACTAGTTTAACAATAGGTGAATCGTCACTAACCTCATTCTTTTCAACGACTTCCTTCTTCGGCATTTCGCCAATCCACTCTTGAATAGAATCATCTAATCCATAATGTCTGTTAATCGCACGAATAATGTCATCCTTGGTAGCAATAACGGTCTCAATTTGAAATCCCGTGGACAATCGCAAATCATCGATAGAAATGTAATCCATCGGATCTGCCATGGCGATTAAGAGTCGATTGTCTTCCTTTTTAAGTGGAATGAGATAGTTCCTTCTTGCGGTTTCATGAGGTACTAATGTGAGCAAGGTTGTGTCAATAGGATAACGGTATAAACTAACATGAGGAATGCCAAGTTGGAATTCTAGTACTTCGATTAATTGTTGCTCTGTAATTAATCCTTGTTGAAGTAGAGCATCTCCAAGCTTCTGTTTATCACTCTTTTCCTGAAGAACCTTATGCAGCTGTTCTTCCGTGATAAGGTTTGCCTCAACTAAGAGGTCCCCTAGACGTTTACGGTTCATTTTCATCTCAATCGCCCCGAGGTTTAGCTAGATTTTCTTGCCAATCACATGTTCTGGAATTTCCTTCGTGTTTTTTTCAGGCACAGATTGCGTGTCAGAATTTACGGGATTATTTGTTTGATTCG
>DATFAS010000202.1:0-2804 GCA_035254305.1 Bacillota bacterium | reverse complement strand
ATTTTCTTCTTCATTAGGAGAAAAAAACAAAAGGCAGATGCTCAAGCAAACAACTAATATACGTGCTTTATACTTAATCACAAGAAAGGAGACGTTCCTATGCCTTTCCTTCGATTTAAGGGATTTGAACATGATTTTGTTCGTCAAATAGCTCCGGAAGTGATTCTACAAATAGTAAGACTTGCAGATGTCACAGAGGAAAAAGTGAAAATCGAGCTGGTCCCAATTATTCGAATTACTGACACACCCCTATCACTTGAAATTTATATATTTCCAAGAGATCAGAAAAAACATGACCAAATTGCTGCTGCCATGAACCAGATTTTTGAAGACCATGGATGCATTGGAGTGCACATCTTTTTTATTCTTTTAAATCCTGAGCTATATTATAAAAATGGGATGCCTCTTTTAACGAAGCAAGGAACCCAATAAAACAGGACGATAGTCCTGTTTTATTATGTCTACACTCCCTTTCATGAGAGGTCAAGAACAAATTTTCATAAGAATTCTCATGGTTTTTTAATAAACCCTCTTTAACCTAGACCACATACAGTGTGGCCTAAACCAAGGAAAGTTATGGTTTTTTTTATTCTGCTATACTACAGGTACACCACAAAAAACACGAGAGGAAGTGTACCAGATGAAAAATTGGAAGAATAAATTCGTAGCCATTTCTTTAGGTCTGGCCACCACTCTGTCGGTTGGATTGGTTGCCACAGGGAACACCGCTTATGCGGCTACAGCAAGCACTTCAGTTTCTAACCAAGTTATTTCAACAGCTAAACAATATGTTGGAACACCTTATCATTTCGGCTCTAAGTCAGGTAATACCCAAACCTTTGATTGTTCATCCTTTACCCAATATGTTTTCGCACAAAATGGAATTCATATACCTCGTGATTCAAGACAACAATCCCATGCTGGAGTCAACGTATCACGAAATGATTTACAACCAGGGGATCTTGTTTTCTTCTACAGTCCTATCCACCATGTAGGAATCTACATTGGAAATGGAAAGTTCATTCACACCTATGGTGCTCCAGGGGTAACGATCTCAAATCTAAATAGCGGATGGTGGAGTAAACACTTCACAACAGCACGTCGCGTATTCTAATGAATTCTTGCAAACAGTCCACTTGAAGAGATTCCAATTGATTCTAAACGAAAACAACCTACTTCCTTTCGAGTGAAGTAGGTTGTTTTCGTCTAGCGGGAGACAAGCAATAACGGCATTAATGCTAGGGCTATTCCAACAAAAACTGGAGTTAAGTAGTAAGTCATATCCTCGAACAAACGCATTTGCTTTCATCTCCTTTTTCAACTAAGTGGATAATTTTGTTTTATATAATTATTCTATTTGTCTGTCTTTTCCGATATTACCTAATAAGGTTGAATAATTTGTGGCGGTTTTACTACCTACTGTCAAATAAATTCACTTCTATGTGCATAAAAGTAAACCTGTACATCAAAAATAGATAGATAAATATAGTCATAATGGAAGGATTGTTTGTCAATGAACGAAGTTGAATTGCATGGGACCCTGTTTTATGAGCCATCCACGAACGAATGGGTTGGATCAGGCACGGGATGGTGGATTGAAAAAGCAATCGATAATACGGCAAAAATCACCTTCGAAGAGAAAATCACCTTCGATCCTAGACATCCTAAACAAACCAAAAGCTATAGTTTATCGTTAAGTAACATCAATAATAATGGGGAAGTCGAAAGCTATAATGTCGATGAAAGTGGATTTATTATCACCTGGAAGGATTACAAGGACTCGACATGCATTGCTTCTTTCACTGTTTCAGGAACCAAAGTATCCTTTGTTCCCAATGACCGGGCGGTCACGAATGAAGAAAGTGTAGCCGATGTCTATGCTGCTAACCTTCTATTCGAATATGAAGCGAAATATGGGGTTATCACGGTCATGGGTTCAGGAAGTATATCCTGTAAAGAAATTGTAAATGAAAAGCTTGATATATTGAATACACATGTGGATGGGTATAAATCGGAGTTAGAAAAGGAAAAAGACATCTTTAGCAAGAAACTGATTGAGGATAAACTCGATAAAGTTCATCATCGAATGAACCGCCATAAAAAAATCGAGAGCAATAGTGCTAAATATTGGGATTCAGCCATGAAATTTGGAGAGCTGTGGGGGAAATACGCCGCACACGAACAAGAGAAAGCCCTTGGAGGTTGCTATGTTCCTCTATGCACAGGGGGCGGACCTGGGATTATGCGTGCTGCTGCACAGGGAGCAAGAAGCCAAGATGCCCATGTTGTAGGGATTGACTGTCAGTTCGGATATGATAATTTCTTTAATCTTAAAGATAGTTATTCTGTGTATTCAAACCAGCGACTACGGATGAATAATTTCTCTCTTCGCGAAGGTGTTCTGGTTAATTATTCCCATGTCATTTTGTTTTGGCCGGGAGGATTTGGAACAACATGGGAAGTGTGTGAAACACTCTCCAAAATTTCTACGAACCATCTTCGTAGGCATAGAACAAAAGCCATATTTGTACATCAGGAATATTGGGAGCCCTTCTTTAAATTTGTTAATCATATGCGGGATAATGGTGCGATCAACAGCTACGGTGACCGAATTAAAATCCCTGGTGTTGATGATCAGTATCCTGATGACGCTTACCTTGCTGAGGTTGTCAATACACCTGAAGAAGCGTTCGAAAAAACACGGGACTTTGTTGAATGCCTCTACAAACGTAATCAATTAACATTAAGAGCTTAAGATAAAGGCTAATTAATAAACCCTACTTAGAAGTAGGGTTTTTTCCCTT
>DATFAS010000201.1:0-3065 GCA_035254305.1 Bacillota bacterium | reverse complement strand
TTTTAAATATACCCTCTTGCCACATCTGATAACCATAAAGTGCAATTCCTTGAACTGTCATCATAAAAAGGTCTTGAATAGTCGATAAATTCCCACTAGCCCTAATGCCTAATTTATGTAGTAACTTTCCAAGAACAAGTCCAAAAAAAAGATCAACAATAAAGTTAACAATGAGATACATCCAGAACTTCTCATAGGTAAACACAAATATCCATAACGTGCCAACCAAAAAAGTTCCATAGACCATATACACGGGTATTACTTTATCCCATGAAAATAGAGGTCTAAACTACCACCAATGATATGCCCAAGCGATTTGGTTGATTATTGTGCTAAATACAGTAGCCAAAAGAGCAACAGGCATATACTTACGAATTCTTGACTGGTCTAAAAAAAACAAAGAGAGCCATGGAAGAACTAAGAGAGACCACATAGTAACTTGTGCCATATATTCCTCCCTTTTTATTGATATGTTATTTCAAACTGAGTTCATCTAAATTCGTTTTACTGATTGAGATTTTTCCTTCTTCTTCAGAAAGTCATAATACATCCCGTACTAATTTTGGAATGGGAATTTGACCTTTGGAGCTGATTTTAGAAATAAAAATTCATCTCAGTAATTCTTAAATTCACTTTACTATTCTTTCCTTTGGATACAAATTCTATTTGTACTAAAAAAGTCCTAGGAGCTATATATATTTTACTTCCCGTTCCTTCAGTTTTTCTGCTCTTTTACTTGTTTTAAATTTCTCTAAGTAAATCAATTCATTCTTAATGAGGATATAAAATGATTGCCCTTCTCATCCCATTAAGGGAGGCTTGGGCAAAGCTCTCTTGCAATTGGAGAGTATTCCCGTTCGCAGACCTAAACACAGAAAAGCCAACCCAGTTAAATCGGGTTGGCTGCATCCTCCATTTTTTTAAAAAAGGTAGTCAGTGCCTTATACACTTCACCTTTTTCTCTAATAATACAATATCTAAAGCTTGGATCTGTAACGTGCTTATAAGCAGACATTAAGGTGGAGTGGCGGTTGTATTGATTGACCTCCCCATAACCAAACATATTGCACCGTTTCATTAGCTCACCAACAAGCTTGACACATCTCTCGTTATCTGAGGTCAGATTATCTCCGTCAGAGAAATGAAAAGGATATATATTATACTGGGATGAAGGATATCGTTTATCAATAATCTCGAGTGCCTTTCGATAAGCAGAAGAACATATGGTTCCACCACTCTCCCCTTTGGAGAAGAATGCTTCCTCAGTAACCTCTTTGGCTTCCGTATGGTGAGCAATAAAAACTATTTCAACCTTTTCATACTTCGTTCGTAAAAATCTAGTCATCCAAAAGAAGAAGCTACGAGCAACATATTTTTCGAAAATCCCCATACTGCCGCTTGTATCCATCATAGCGATCACAACGGCATTGGAGTGCGGCTTGATTACTTCTTCCCATGTTTTAAATCTCAAGTCATCTGGTGAAAATCCTTTAAGGGTGGACTCTCCGGCCTTCGCATTTCTTTTGAGAGCCTCAAGAATCGTTCGTTTCTTATCAATATTTCCCATTAGCCCTTTTTTACGAATATCATTAAAACGAATGTCGGCCACTGTAATTTCATTTTGGTCCTTACGCTTTAGGTTAGGCAGCTCCATTTCAGCGAAGAGCATTTCCTCTAGTTCTTCTACAGAGATTTCCGCTTCATAATAATCTACACCAGGGTCCTCTCCAGCACCAGAGCCTTTCCCTGTACCTTGGGCTGGATCTCCGTCACGGGCGATAACATCTCCTACTTTAGAATCTCCTTTTCCCTGGCCAATCTGCTTGCTTTTATTATAATTATAGCGGAATCGGTATTCATCCAAAGAACGTATTGGAATTTTAACCATATCTCGGCCATTTGACATGATAATGCTTTCTTCGCTGACTAAGTCAGGTAAATTTTGCTTAATGGCTTCCTTTACCTTTTCTTGATGCCTAAGCTGATCCTGGTAACCTTTGCGATGGAGAGACCAATCTTCTCTAGATAAGATAAACAAAGGCTCCTTCATGCAATCACTCCATAGCGAGACTTGTACTCTGAGTTCCTTCCTTACTTGTGCTTCTATGAGTGCATAGCGAGACTTTGGGTGACTCCCTAACCATTTCTACCGATTGAGCAAGCTTCCAACATATCTTAATAATTCATTCGAACAAGTTGGGCAATATCCATGCTCATCAATTAATCGTTTGGTCACCTCATTGACCTTCTTAAGCTGGTTTTCATCAGGTGTTTTAGCTGAAGTAGTAATTTTGACAACATCCTTCAAATCTGCAAATAGCTTTTTCTCTATTGCTTCTTTGAGCCGTTCATGGTTATTATATTCAAACCTCTTCCCTTTACGTGCATAGTGAGATATCCGAATTAGAATCTCTTCACGGAAAGCCTTCTTCGCATTTTCAGAGATTCCAATTTGCTCTTCAATGGATCTCATAAGCTTCTCATCTGGATCCATTTCCTCTCCCGTAACAGGATCTCGCATTTTATTTCGGTGGCAATAAGCTTCAACATTATCAAGATAATTATCCATGAGAGTCTTAGCAGACTCTTCGTAAGAATAGACAAATGCCTTCTGAACTTCTTTCTTTGCAAGCTCATCATATTCTTTACGGGCTACAGAAATAAAATTGAGGAAACGATCTCTCTCTTCCTTCGTTATAGAAGCATGCTGGTCGAGCCCTTCCTTAAGTGCTCTTAGGATATCAAGAGCATTAATACATTCAGTATCTCTACGGATTAAAGCACTAGAAATCCGATTAATCACATAACGCGGGTCAATACCTGACATCCCTTCATCGAGATGTTCATGTCGCAATTCTTCAATATCTGCTTCCTTGAACCCTTCTACACTTTCTCCATCATAGAGCTTCATTTTCTTTAATAGATCTGTCCCTTGCTTTTTCGATTCCTTAAGGCGTGTTAAGATCGAGAAGATCGCCGCTGTTCGCATGGCATGTGGTGCAATATGAACCTTATTTAGGTCACTTTGACCAATTAACTTACGATAAATCTTCTCTTCATCAGAG
>DATFAS010000200.1:0-15879 GCA_035254305.1 Bacillota bacterium | reverse complement strand
ATAGGGTGGTGAATCCCGTGAGTTTATTAAGAGAAATCCTTGAACACAATCGTTTATTCGTGGAGCAGAAGAAATATGAACCCTATCTTACAAGTAAACTACCTTCCAAACGCTATGTTGTCGTAAGCTGTATGGACACCCGACTAATCGAATTACTTCCGGCAAGTATGGATATTAGAAATGGGGATGTTAAACTGCTGAAAACAGCGGGAGCTGTCGTTTCCCACCCATTTGGGAGTGTCATGCGAAGTATCCTTATCGCTATTTATGAACTAAATGCTGATGAGGTTTTCGTGATTGGTCATCATGATTGTGGAATGAGCAGTGTAAACCCTAAAGAAATTGAGGAGCAAATGCTAAAAAGGGGAATTACAGAAGAAACACTTCGAATTCTAAAAGTTTCTGGATTTGATATTGAAAAATGGCTTCGGGGATTTAACTCTGTCGAAGAAAGTGTTCGTAACAGTGTGAATGTGATTCGAAACCACCCACTCTTATCAAAAATACCTGTACACGGACTCATCATTCACCCCAATACAGGGAAACTAGATATTGTCGAAGAAGGTTACCAAGTTTAAAAGAATGCTTATCATGTCCCCCGGCGCTAGTTTACGCACCGGGGCTTTCATTTAATGGAGTCCCTCGAACGTTGTATGATAATTGGTCCTCTTACTATACTCTCATCCAGGTTGCAGTAGCCATCGCAGCTAATTCCCCATGCTCATCCCAAAGTCGTGATTCGATAGATAGCACCGTTCGCCCTTTCTTCAGAAAGGATGCTTGGCATCTAGCCTTTCCGCTACGAATGGGTCTCAAATACTGTGTCTTCATTTCCAATGTAACCGCCGTGCCTAGCACCTTTTTACAAAGATGCCCCATGGAAACATCCAGAATAAATGAAATCACACCCCCATGTAGAGTACCTTGTGGATTATACATATATTCCTCAACTAGAAATTCAACAGTACAGGTATCCTCTGTATAGCTAAAGGATAAATCAAAAAAACGAGATAGAAAAAACTTCTCAAAGCTATTCTCACAGCTCTCCAGGGCATTCTCAAACTTTTGCCTAGCGATTTCCTTATTCATGGCCATTTCCTGTGAACTGTGGCTTACGTTTTTCCATAAAAGCACGAACTCCTTCTTGGTAGTCGCTGGTTTCAAATGATCCTAAGCGTAAATTCCTTGCCTCCTCTGTTTCTTCATTTACACCTTGTAAAATTTGAGCAACAAAATATTTAGCCACACGAATAGGAAATTGGGCATTTTCAGTTAATAACTTGGCAAATTCATAGGTTTTTTGTTCTATTTCTCCCGGTGAATAAACTTCATCTACAAGCCCCATTCGAACAGCTCGTTCTATATCAAAATGCTTCCCTGAATAAAGAATAAATTTTGCATTCTGTGGTCCAACCAAATCAACCAGCTGTTTCGTTGCTTCCAGACTATAGACAAGACCTAATTTGGCTGGAGTGATCCCAAATCTTCCGTTCGTGTCAGAGAAACGAAAATCACAGGCTACCGCAAGTTCACAGCCTCCACCAATACAGAATCCTTGAATCATAGCGATTGAAGGCTTGGTTAAACTCACTAGTGCGCGTTCTGCAATGTGGGTGGTTTCATTATGTAGCTTGGCCCCTTCAACGGAGGACATGATCGAATAGAATTCACTTATATCTGCTCCAGCTGCAAAAGCTGTATGATCGACTCCCCGCAAAATAAGGACCTTAATGCTAGAATCCTCCTCTACCTCGTGCACTAGACCAGGTATAGCCTTCCACATTTCATGAGAGATCGCATTTCTTTTCTCTGGACGATTAAAATAGAGAGTTGCAATCGGTCCATCCTTCTCTAAATATAGGTCTCCTTTATTAGACACACCTTATTCCCACTTTCTAAATTTATTGATATTTCAAGTGTACCAATCCCTTCCAATCACCTCAATAAGAAAATTTGAACAGAACCATATAAATAGACCTCTAACCATCATGGTTAGAGGCCCTCCAACATATTTTATCTTTGTGCAGATTACTTCATCTCTTGAGAGGTATGATTCGTTTGGTTCCGATTTAAGAACCAATAGATTGGCAATCCAATGAGAGCCATCCCAATGGCAAAGAAGGTATCGGTTGGATTATCTATGATTGTACTCACAATAATATATCCTGAGCCTACAATAGCAACAATCGGTACGATTGGGTAAAATGGAACTCGATAGGACCCAGCATCCATCTTCCTTTTTCGCAGGATAAATACTGCATAGAAAGCTTGAACGTAAAAAAGATAAACAGCAAAGATCGCCATATCCGAAAGACGATCTGGATTACTTGCAACCATCATAATTACAGCAAGGATAACTTGTAAAATGGTTGAATGAACGGGGGTTCCTAATTTCTTGTGGACTCTTGAAAGTAGGCCTGCCGCTGGCAGCTGTCCACGTTCAGCCATAGCAAAAGGAACTCGTGGAAATGCTAATATTTTTCCGTTTAGACAACCGAAAATAGAGACTAAGATCCCTACACTAATGAGTTTACCACCGATATCCCCAAATAATGATGTAGCGGCTGTACCAGCAGCATTCTCACCTAACTGAACAATGTTGTCTGCCGGAAGGACATGCAGCATAGCTACGTTTACGGCTAAATACGCTACAATTACAATGGAAATACCACCAATAATCGCTCTCGGTAGTACTTTTCCTGGATTTTTCATCTCACCGGCTACAAATCCGACAAGCATCCAGCCATCATAAGCCCAAAGCGTCGCTAATATAGCTGCTCCCATGCTGATAGGGCCTTCTACCCCACTATTCATGTTAAGGATTTGTCCGTTTCCATTGATGATCCCAAACACCGCTATCAGAGTGATAGGCACTAGCTTTCCAACCGTGGATATTGTCTGAAGAATACCACCATATTTTGTCCCTAGACTATTAATCGTTGCTAGAAACACAACAGCTATAATACCTATTGCCTTCTTCCAATCCTCCAAACCAAATAGATGGGCTAACAAGGAACCAAAATAAAGACCAAGTGCTCCAATGATAGCAGGCCCATAAATAATGGTTTGAACCCACCCACATAGGTATCCCCACAGCTTGCCATAGACTTCCTCTAAATAAACGTAGAGACCACCTGTTTTGGGAATTTGCGTACCCACCTCAGCGATGGTTAGTCCCCCTGCAAGCGTTATAATTCCGCCGAGTACCCAAGCCCATAAAGCCATCGTGGATCCTCCTGCGGAGGCAATCACCTTACCAGGCTTCATGAAGATTCCTGAGCCAATCACAGTTCCGATCACGAGGGACATAGCAACCGCAAACCCAATTTCCTTACGCAACTGACCTTTTGGCTGTTCATTCATTTTTTTGTACACCCCTTGAATACATTTGTCTATATATACAGTACAATTCACTATAACACTATTTTTTATGAATCCTTATTTTTTGTTATTTTTATATGGTTAAGAACTATCCCAATTTCTTTCCTTATTTGAAAGACAGAATAGAGAAAAAAGGATGCTCATGTCGAGTCATCCTTTCGTGAATTACAATATAGGGTTCAAACCTTTTATTTACTAGTGTAGATTCATTCTATTGCGAAGGCGTTCAATCGTTCGAACGTGGTTTTCTACATGACCAATCAATGCCTCAACGAGCTGCTTTAGGGTAATCACTTCTTCCCCCTTTTTACCACTTCTTGTCCATAGCTCTGGAGCCATTCCCTCCAACAAAGAGGAAATAGTTTCTCTAGATAATCGGAATAATGTTAAATAATCTTCTATGTTACATTCGTGATAATTTAACCGTTTCGTCCATAGATCCTGGTCAAATGGAAGAAACACAGGTTCATCTTCAGCAATAACTCGTTTTATTCTTTCTGTATAAGCAAGATCAGCATCAACCACATGAATCACATTCTCATATATGGTCCATTTTCCCTCTTCGATTACCTGCTTCATCTCTATAGACGTTAGCCCTTCGATTGCATGACATAATAAATCATAGCCTTCACGAAATTGATGAATGAGTGACATCTTTAAATCCTCCTTGTCCATATTTGCTTTAGGTTTTGTACCCTTGCAGGATTGGAAATTTGTACTCCATTAAAAGGTGTTGATGTTTTATTCCTTTTTTTTATACTTAAGTATAGAACAAATCTTATTTCTTTGTGGGGGTTTATGCGAATATTCATCGTTTTTCTTTTGCTTTTTTTCTCCCTCCCGATTTCCATGCTTGCCGATGACCGTCCCTATGACGTCATTGTTGTAGGTGGAGAGCCGGAAGGTGTAGCAGCAGCAATCTCTGCTGCACGTAATGGAGCCAAAACACTCTTAATCGAGAAAAGGGACGGTTTAGGGGGGCTCATGACTTATGGAATGCTTAACTTTTTGGATTTAGCCCAAGAGAAGAATGGGTTACCAACAAATGCTGGAATCTTTAAAGAGTGGCATCAAAAAGTTGGTGGTGACGTTGTCTTCGATGTTGAGCAGGCAAAGGACACCTTTCTACAAATGGTCTCAAAGGAGAAAAACATCACTCTCCTTCTTAATACCACTGTTACCAAAGTCATCAAAGATCAAGAAACCATTACGGGTGTCGTTGTTTCTGACCAGCATGGTAAGCAGCAGACTTATACTGCTAAGCGGTTTATCGACAGTACCCAGGATGGGGAATTTGCCACTATGGCTGGTGCCCCTTTCTTCACCGGAGGGGAAGATATTGGGTTAAAGGACCGGAAGATGGCTGTTACTCTTATGATGCATTTAAAGGGTGTGAATTGGGATTCTGTAGCGAAGGTAGCTAAAGATGGGAAATTTGGCACTGCACAAGTAGACCCCAGTCATGCTTGGGGATTTGGCCGTATTCACCAACTCTATAAACCGGTGGAAAGTGATACAAGAGTAAGAGGGCTGAATATCGCTAGGCAAAAGGATGGCTCACTCTATATTAACGCCCTGCAAATATTTGGTGTGGATGGCTTGAATGAAGAATCGAAGCGTGCCGCCATTGAGAAAGGTAAACGGGAAACGGTTCATTTTCTAGAGTACCTAAAAAAAGAATTTCCAGGCTTTGAACAAGCCCAAATTGCCAGCTATCCACCTGAATTATATGTCCGAGAAACCCGACATTTCTATGCAGAATATCAATTACCCATCAGCGATGTATGGGAGAACAAGGACCACTGGGACCGAATCGCCCTTGCGGGATATCCTGTGGATGTACAAGCTACATCTGTTCACGATTACGGTTATGTCATCACCGCACCGAAGCAATACAGCATTCCATTCCGTTCATTAGTACCGAAACAAATCGAAAACCTACTTATTGCAAGTAGAGCTAGTGGATATTCTTCTCTTGCTGCCGGTAGCACACGAGTATTACCAGCAGGAATGAATGCTGGAGAAGCCGCAGGTGCAGCAGCGATGATTTCCATTGATCAAGGAGTTACGTTCCGAGAAATGTCTAAAAATCACTTGCTGATTGAGAATCTGCAGAAGGCTCTTTTAAATCAAGGAGCCCTTCTCTATCCATATACTCTTTCTTTCCCTTATGAGGGTAAGCCCTATTATCCAGCGATAAAAGAACTGCTTTCCCTTGGATTATTATGTGGGGGATATGATAACAACTTGCATATGGATGAGCCGATGAATGAATTGGAGTTACTAAATATTCTAGGCAGTGGAATTAGTCACTTAGATCTTAAGGCATATGAACCACTCAGAGCTAAATTTGATATTATGCGATCGACTGCCTCCTCCAAAACGCCGTTGACCGCTGAACGGGCAAAGCAAATTCTGCATGAGCTGTTTCCAGATAAGGATGTTTCGCTAAAACAAGACCCTGTGTTACGTAGTGAAGGATTTCCACTCATTGCAGATATCTTAAATAAATATGAAAAGAACGATCATAAGGTTTCGTTGAAGAATTCGAATAACACGACAGCTTCAGTAGCCTCTTCCACCACTGATGAACCTACAAAGGTGACGAATACGAGTTGGCTGACTAAGCTTCTTCATTACAGTAGTCGATGGATCGATTATCTTCGACTTGTCTGGCTTGATTTGAAATCCACATCCTCACGACCTGTTTAAAATAAAAGACTGTTCTCCTAGTATGAATCATACTTAGGAGGACAGCCTTTTTTCTTTCAGCTATACCATTAATTCTACCGTCCATTCTGCTTGGTCTACCCATGTACGGTTACTAAACTCTCTTCCTCTGAGCACCGCCCGATTCCCCCAAACCTGTACATACAAGCCTTGGGCTGAATCCGGATATTCCTGTTTAAATTGGCGGTTTAGCACCCTTCCTACTGAAGAATTGGCAAACCAATGGAATGTTTCCTTCACATAATGATCCTGTGGAAAGCGAAAATCACGGTGTTGATGGCCTGAAAAAACAAATATATTCGGATAAGGCTTAAGGATTTCACGAAATGCTTTAGCTCGGATCAGCTGATGGGGCCTTCCATCCTGCCCAGCCGGAGGAAGTGGCTGATGAATCATAATAAAGACAGGCTGATTATCCTTATGCTGGCTGAGCAACCCCTTGAGCCATTCCAACTGTTCATCAGAATACCAAGCCCCTTCACCCACTTCAGGCTTTTCTTGGACATAGCATTCTTGAGAAACCATAATAAAGTGATATCCCTTTATCCATGCATCATGGTAAGGCTTATCTACCCCCATGAATTGTTGGAATCTTTCTCTCGACTGTGCATCTGTCTTCCCATTCGGCATAGCCTTCTCATTGAAGGAGCCTTTTTCATCAATCCAAATATCATAGTAGTCATGGTTTCCCATATTCGCATACAGCGGAGGAAGATCAAATTTATCGAGAATACCTTTTAATTCATCATAATCTCTTTTTCTACCGAAGTCCGTCAGGTCACCACCAAGGATAATTGTGTCTGTGGGTATCGTCATTACATCTTCTAGCGCCCTCTGTAGATGTCTTGAAGGATGTGGCTCATCAGCCGTTACATGAAGATCACTGAGAAGGAAGAACGAAAGAGCAGGCCCCCCCGGTGCATTCTCAGCTGTCGGTTCAATTTTAGGTTTTGGTTTTATTACAATCTCTCCCAGCTTTCGTTGCCACCATGTAGTAAATGATAGATAAATCCCTCCCATTACAGCAGCAGCTAGAAGCAGCCATTTAATAAAGTACCTCCGCGTCATCTTAGCACCTTCTTTACGATATCCGATTCTATTCATTCTTGTATATTAACTTACGTTTACTACCTTTTCCAACAAACGTCAATACCCAGCTTTTTAAGCATCCCTTGATAACAACATTTTTTGAAATTTTTTGTTAAATAATTAGCTTTCATGGAAATAATAGAAGATGTAACTCACTATAATTTAGAAGGAGTGATGTTTTGGTGGAAGTAGATATGAGTGTAGACCAAGTTCTTGGCCAAATCAGGAGGTTAAACGAAACCGGAGAATTATTGAGTAAGAAAAAGGTTAAACAAGCGTACCCCCAACTTATGAAGAATGCCCTCTTCTACTTTCCAAGCTGGGAACACGCCATCCAAAATGCTGAAACACTTTCCTAAGAAAGTGTTGGATTCTTATTGTTAGCATAATAATTAAAATGTATACAAAACAACCTATGGTCACATCTAGGATTAACCCCTAGCATGTGACCTATTTTTGTATGTACCATTATTTTACCCAATTACTTGCGGGTGACCTGACCTACTAATTCAGTAACAGCTGCACGGCTTAGCTTCGATTCACCAGCTGCCATAACCTGAAGCGTAGCATGGGCAAGAATTAAGGGAATCTTGCAGAAATCTAAGATCGGTCCAGGTGCAATAGCTCCTGTATATAAATCCGCTAAAGCTAGGTTTCTCCTGGCATAGGCAAACATTTCTTGTTCTCCCCATCCCTCAGGGTAAAAATGTGCGCCTCGCGTAACATCTTCTGTTCGATTACGAATGATATTAACCGCCTGAAGGCCACGACCAAATGCTACAGCAAGATCATGATCTGTCTGAGTTCCATCATACCAAACCCATATCTTAGAGAGCATAGTTCCAACTAAACCGGCAACATAATAGGTGTAGTTATCCAAATCCTCTTCTGTTTGAATATGCCAAGCTTTCTCTGCCCAGTCAGCCATTCCTTCCGCCATTATCGCTGTTGATTTTTTAATTTGGGGTAGTACTGAGGTTGGACAAAAAGATAACCAATCTTCCATACACAAGGTGACCTCTGGTAGGAGGGATTTATATGGGTGGAATACCGCTGTAAATTCCGAATGATTTAGGTTATTTAGGAGGATCTTACTTACGGATCGCAAGAGATGAGCCTTATCCTCACAAGGAAGCTCGGGGTGATCCTCGATCTCGTCAATAGCTCTCATACAGAGATACCCAGAAGAAACAGCCTCTTGTAAACCCTCTGGAAGGCGACTAATAGGAATGAAGAAGGTACGACTGGTTGTGAGTAACATATCCATTGCTTGTTTTTTCTGTAATTCTCTATTAACACTCATAGTGACTTAAAACCCTCCTCCTCATTTCCATAAGTATACCCTTCCTTGAAATCATAGACAACTTCTCAATTGCTTAATATAGACAATTCACAAAAAAGTTACATCCCATTCACCTTATTTGTTCATCATTCATTCGATAATGACATCCATGATCCCTTCCGATTAAAATCAAAATAGTACATACTACTTAATGTATACTTTTTCCTAGGAGGAGCTATATGCCTAAGACAGCTCTAATAACAGGGGCAACCAGTGGCTTCGGTTATGAATTTGTTCGATTATTTGTTCAAGACGGCTATGAGCTTGTTTTAGTTGCCCGCAATGAACAAAGATTAAAACAAATTCAAGCACAATTCCCTCAAACATCCATAACAATTATTCCTAAAGATCTTACTCAATCGAATGCTGTAGAAGAAGTCTACGAGGAGTTAAAAGCAAGGAATATCCATATCGATATTCTAATCAATAATGCTGGTTTTGGCTTATTAGGCTACTTCAACCAATTAGACCTTAAACGTCAAACAGACATGATCCAATTGAACGTGACGGTACTCATCGAATTAACCCATCGGTTATTACCAGCCATGAAGGAAAAGAAGTACGGTAAAATCCTAAATGTTGCCTCTACGGCTGCCTTTCAACCCGGGCCCAAGATGACTGTCTATTTTGCTACAAAAGCATTTGTTCTCTCCTTTTCAGAGGCTCTAGCAGAGGAACTCCAAGGGACAGGTATAAGCATAACAACCCTATGCCCAGGCCCCTCGAAAACTAATTTCGCCAAAGCAGCAAATGTAGAAGGAACCAAAATGTTTAGTAAAGTCATGGATGCTAGAATCGTAACCGTGGAGGGCTACCGAGGGATGATGCAAGGAAAGCGTGTGATTATACCGGGAGGGGTGAATAAACTGGGGGCTTATGCGGCTAAATTTCTACCACGAAGCCTTGTGGCGAAGGTAGCCAAATGGTTAACACCCGATCAATAAGAAGAGGACTACACCGTAAGGTCAGTCCTCTTCTTCGTAAAAAATTTAATCCCAAGCAAACCTTTGTTCCTTCCATGGGCTTCCATACATATGATAGCCGTTCTTCTCCCAAAAGCCTGCCTGATCCTTGGCCAAAAATTCAACGCCAGTCAACCACTTGGCACTTTTCCAAAAGTAGAGATGAGGAACAACAAATCGAACAGGCCAACCATGCTCAAGCGTTAATGCTTCCCCATTGTGTTTCGTTGCAAACAGACTTCCCTCACTCAGAAAATCCTCTAATGGCATATTCGTTGTCCAGCCACCTTGTGCGTGAAGAAGGACATAATGGACATCTGGACTAATTTGAACTCCTTGCAGAAGGTCTTTAACCGAAACCCCTTCCCAATAATTATCAAGCTTAGACCATCCCGTCACACAATGAATATCATTCTGAAACGTCGACATAGGAAGTTGATTAAACTCTTCCCAATTGAACGTTCTCTCTTGATCAATTAAGCCAAATAAATGCAGCTTCCAAGAACCAAGATCTACATCCGGAATATCTCCATAATGAAGGACCGGGAAGCCCTCAGTCAGCCGTTGATTTGGAGGAATCCGATCTTTCACATTATTAGACATTCGTTCTTTTCCTCCCCTTAAATTATTTGCGGATTAAAAGAGCATGATCCACTTTAATACAGGTATCCATAACCACAGTCATCCCATGATCCTTACAATACTGTGCAGCCTCTTCATTATAAATTCCTTGCTGCATCCAGAAAACCTTTGCCTTTCCATATTTTGCAGCTTCTTCGGCAACTGGCATGATTTGTTCACTACGTCGGAAAACATT
The DNA here is from genome assembly GCA_035254305.1 of Bacillota bacterium. GTDB lineage: Bacteria > Bacillota > Bacilli > Aneurinibacillales > RAOX-1 > DATFAS01. Next base: position 5,558 of record DATFAS010000200.1, on the reverse strand, counting down.
AATAATATCAACTGGTTCTGTAAGTTCAGCTAAAGAACGAACCGCTTTTTCCCCCAGCACCTCTGTTACCATGGGATTCACCGGAATAATTCGATAGCCACTCCTCTGCATAGCCTGGCTGACCATATAGCTTGTCCGTTCTGGATTATCTGAAAGACCAACTACCGCTACCGTTTTCGCCTCTTCTAGTATCTTCTTACGTTCTACAGGGCTTGGATTTTGAAAAGCCATTGACTGTTCCTCCTTAAAATTTAAATTACCTTTCCTTTTAATGTATCATAAATAATGGATTACAACTCCCATCGCTTTCACTTCCATTAAAAAAAGGAGCATTCGCTCCTTCTTTAACTTGCTACGCTATGTTCTTCCTTATAGGCTTGTACATTTTCTTCGATACTTTGATTCTTGATTCCGTTAAATAGGACATTTAGGAAAATGGCGATCATGCTTCCAGTAACTATCCCACTCTCAAGAATCACACGAATTCCTTGTGGAAGATTAGCAAAAACATTTGGTGATACAGAAACCCCAAGACCAATCCCAACAGAAACAGCTACAATGAACATGTTTTCGAGGCTTTGGAAATTCACTTTTACCAATTGGCGAATTCCAGAAGCGACTACCATTCCAAACATAGGAATCATGGCGCCACCTAGAACAGGATTTGGAATAATCGTTGTTAATGCCGCAACCTTAGGAAGTAAACCAAGAGCCATAATAATAACACAAGCTGCAACGACTACTTTTCTTGTTTTCACACCCGTTAGAGCAACTAATCCAACGTTCTGGGAATAAGTCGTATAAGGGAAAGCTTGAAAGATTCCACCAACAATTTGGGCTATTCCTTCGGCACGTAAACCACGCTTGATATCTGCACCATCAATTTTCTTATCGACTACATCGGCTAGAGCAAAGAACACCCCTGTTGTTTCAATCATACTTACAATTCCAACAAGCACCATACTTAAAATCGCAGCTGGGTTAAATGTCGGTGCTCCAAAACGGAAAGGCTCTACCATATGGAACCAACCAACTTTACCTACTGTTGAGAAATCAACAAGGCCCATAAAGGATGCTACGGCAGTTCCAATTACAAGCGAAATTAAGATAGCAATAGATTTTAAATATCCTTTAAAGAAACGCTGCATCAAAACAATCGAAAGAAATGTGATCGTAGCTAGAAATAAGCTTGTCGAGCTCGCAAAATCTGGTGTATTTGGTTGCCCTACAATGTTTCCCATCGCAACTCCGATCAAAGAGGTACCAATAATGGTTACAACAGAACCTGTTACTACCGGTGGGAAAAACTTAATAATTTTATCCATAAACTGAGAGAGAATCACAACAATAATACCTGCAGCAATAATGGCCCCATAGATCGCTGTTATTCCTTGCATTTTTCCTATCGCAATCATGGGTCCAACAGCTTGGAAGGCACATCCCATGAGAATAGGAAGCTTCACTCCAAAAAACTTACCACCTATTACCTGCAATAAAGATGCAATTCCACAAGTAAATAAATCAATGGAAATCAAATAAGCTACTTGTTCAGGAGTCATACCGATGGCTGGACCTACAATTAAAGGAACGACAACAGCCCCAGCATACATAGCCAATACATGTTGAAAGCCTAAAGCCCCGATTTTCCAAATGTTTAACTTTTTCCCCACTTTTTGATACCCTCCTCTATTTATTTATCAAAAACTAGTCCTGAAGAAGCAATTCTTCCTGGACAAAAGTGACTTTACCTGCTTCAAGCTTCTCAATTCTTGCAAGGGAATACACATCGTACCCTGCTGTACGAAGCCTTTTTCCACCATCCTGAAATGCCTTTTCAATCACAATCCCAATCCCAACAATCGCAGCGCCAGCCTGTTCAACAATAGAAGCTAGTCCAAGTGCCGCTTCTCCATGCGCAAGAAAATCATCAACAATGAGTATGCGATCCTCTGGATTTATAAATTTCTTAGACACAGTCACTTGATTTTGTTCTTGTTTAGTAAAAGAAAAAACATCCGCCACATAAACATCCTGATTCATTGTCAATGGTTTTTTCTTTTTCGCAAAAACTACAGGTACACTTAGAGCTAACCCTGTAGCAATAGCCACCGCAATCCCAGAAGCCTCGACGGTAAGAATCTTTGTGATTTGAGAACCTGCAAAATATCGAGAGAATTCCTCCCCCATTGCTTTCATGAGTTCCGGATCCAGCTGATGGTTTAAAAAGGAGTCAACCTTAAGAACACTATCGGACAAGGCAATCCCTTCTTTTCTAATTTTTTCTTTAAGCTGTTCCATTCCTTCACCCTCCAAGATAATCTTTAAAATAAAAAAACCGGAATCATTTGCCTTCAACAAGTGAAAGACAAATTACTCCGGGATAAAATACAATTCCCATAATAATTGGTGCTTCACTCGTAGTCGTTCTATTTATTCGGTAGAACGGTAGAAACTTGCAGGCCATATTCCTGCGATTATACGAGTCAATATTTTTCGTTTGCATTTTCGATTATACCGAACTTAAGTGAAATTGAAAAGATAATTTTTCAGCAAAACACGAACTATTTTTCAGAATTATAAGGTTATCATTCACCATTTCCTACCAAAAAAGAGAGCTAAAAAAAGCTCTCTTATTCCTTCTTCTGGCTATTGGCCTCAACAACCTGTTTGCTATTTAATTCCTTCATCATTGCTTCTGTAACGGTTCCTGTGCCTTTCTTGACTACATAGACATCAACGGTCTTTTTGCCCCATTTTTTAAACACATCGTCAATGGTATCATAATACAGATCAATTTTATTTCCTTTAATCGCTGACCCAATATCAGCTACTATACCATAACCGTAGCCAGGAATATAGAGAATCGAACCCAGTGGAAAAACATTTAAATCAGCAGCTATAGTAGAGTAAGTCCCCCTGACCGCACGAACTCCTGAATAAGTAATCCCGTATTCAGGATGGTTTTTTCCCTTTCCTGTCGATTCTACACCTGCATAATAACCAGTGGCAACGACTTGTACCTTGGGTAAATGACTAAGTACATCCTGCGGATTCTCCTTTTGGCTCTCAGCAGTCAACTTTTGCTGATTAGCTAATTGGACTTGTTCCATCATTTCTGGTTGAAACTCGATCGTATTAGGTGACCTAGTTAGCAAGAATGACGCCGCTAAAACAAAAATAATGGTTGTTAGTATATAAGTCGTATGTATAAGTTTCACTTGTACTTTTCACCTTCTCATTTGAATCCTCTCCACAGTCACATCATCTCCACCAAAGGAGAAATTTATACGTAGAAAGTTGAGAAAGTGACAGTAAAAAGAGGCCTTCCAAAAAGCCAAGATGGATTTTCGGACAGCCCCTTCATTATGATTAGACCTTAAACCGGTTAATGAGTGCGTGCAATTCCCCCGCTGTTTTTGCTAGAGCTTGAGAAGAAGCGCTAATCTCCTCTATAGAGGCTAGTTGTTCTTGGGAAGAAGCAGATACATTCTGTGTCCCGCTTGCTGTTTCATTGGCAACCTGGGAGATCGCAGTCATGGCTTCCACTAGATTATTCGTACCATGTGATAACAGAGCTAGTAAACGTTGAACCTCATTCTCTGCCACTACAACTTCATCCACCGATTGTTGGATATCATTAAACGCATAACCCGCCTGATTCACATACTCAATTCCTTCATTTACTTCTTTTGTTGCAACATCCATAGAACTCACTGCATGATTAGTTTCGCGCTGGATAGATTCAATCAGTTGGGCAATTTGTTGAGCTGAAACATTGGATTGTTCAGCGAGCCTACGAACTTCATCAGCTACGATGGCAAATCCTCGGCCATGTTCTCCAGCCCGTGCTGCCTCGATTGCTGCGTTTAACGCCAATAGGTTGGTTTGTGTAGAAATGCCTGAGATAGCCTGAATAATCGTACCGATTTCTTTCGAACGGTCGCCTAAACCTGAGATCACTTCTGACAAACGAGTGACAGTCTCTTGTATGGAATTCATTTGTTTGATCGCTGTTTGTATCGTAATATTCCCTGAAGAGGCTTTATCTGACGCCACAGAAGCCATTTCTGTTACTCTTCCTGTATAGTCAGATAATTCTTTGATTTGTGAGGTCATAGAGGTCATTACATTTGTTCCTTGGTGCACACTATTTACTTGCTTTTCCGTTCCTATAGCAACCTCCTGAATAGTCTTAGCGATCCATTCCGTGGCTTTATTGCTATGGTCTGCACTCGAGTACAACGTATCTGATAATGAATTGACATGTGAGGACGATTGGGCTACCTGTGTAATTAGATTCCGAAGATTTCTCACCATTTCATTGACTAATTGGGCCAATTCTCCGATTTCATCACGGCGTACGACATGTATGGAGTCAACGACTAAATCTCCTTGGGCAACATTCTTTGCAATATGGGAAATCAAATTTAATCGACTAAACATTCTTTGTAAACTAAAAAAGACGCTAAAACCAATTAAGATAAGAGATAAAACCGCACTGCTAACAGATTCCAAAAGTAAACGATTTAATGGTGCGAAAAATTCATCAACGGGTACATCAAGTGCCATTACCCAATCCATATCAGGAACCTCATTATAAAAGACCACATGTTTTTGACCGTTGATGATTATATTTTCGAATCCTTTTTTATTTTGGACCATTTTGGCCGCTAAATTTCTTACGTTTTCATCTGTGGATTTTAATAAATTTGCTTTTTCATTCAAAACCAACTCTTTGTTGGGATGGTAAATCATTGTTCCATCCTTTTGGAAAATATAAACAGTATCTGTTTTTCCAACTTTAAAGCTCGTATTTTCTTCAAATACCTTGTTGATTAACGATGCCCCACTTATTAATCCTGTTACCTTTTTGTTTGCATCATATACGGGGGCCTCAAAACTTATGATCAAGCTTTTTGGGTCTTCCTTAGCAGGAAAGGGATTTGAAATAACTGATCTCCCCTCCATTATTTGTGGAAAGGTTGACTCATTGCCGATCTGAATGGTAACACCCGCATCGAGAGTTAAATTTCCTTTTGTATCCGATATACCAAAAGAATTAAAAACCCCTTGAGTCCGTTCTTTTTCATATTTAAAATAGTCCATCATTTTATCCATATTGCCTGATCGAATCGTGTCGGTATTGGCGATAACATCAACTTCAGACATTCGTGTTTGGAGCCATGCATCCAATGTATTGACATGCGTTTCTACTTGTGAACTCGCGTTGCTTTGGAGTGATTTTTCAATAATCTCTTTAGAAGAGTTATACGTCAAGAAGCCAGTTAAAGCATTAGAAAGAAATGCGATCCCAATAATTCCAAAAGTGATTTTAATTTTCAAAGAGTTTTTCATCACTTTAATAGCGTTCACCCCCCTACCAAAAAGGGTACAAAACGCCCCCTCCTCTTTATTTTTTAATCTACAAAATTTGAGATATTCATACAAATTATACCACATATAAGGAAAAAATTGCCTGAATAAATAGTGGATAATTTATGATAAGCTCTCGATTGAGGGGGCATTCTTTAGCTAATTGGAAGCATACGTCATTTTAA
>DATFAS010000199.1:0-3633 GCA_035254305.1 Bacillota bacterium | reverse complement strand
TCCGCATTGGAAGGAGACTGAAGATCCGGGAACGAAATTAGGAGTCTTTGCAACGGGGCCGGCTATCTCTCATGCTTTTTCCAATCTAATCAGTGAAATGATGGGAACTTTTGTTTTGGTTTTGGCGATATTAGCCATCGGAGCCAATAAGTTTACGGAAGGGCTAAATCCATTGATTGTCGGTTTTCTTATTGTTAGCATAGGGCTATCTTTAGGTGGAACAACCGGATATGCGATAAATCCTGCCAGAGATCTAGGACCTCGGATTGCTCATTTCCTTCTTCCCATTCATGGTAAGGGATCTTCCAATTGGGGATATGCATGGATCCCAATCGTTGGTCCAGTATTGGGTGGATCCTTTGGGGGATTGCTCTACAAGGCTGTGTTTGAAGGGAACATCGTGCCGGAATTCTGGTATGTACTAGCTGCCATGCTGATTGTTTTACTCATTGCTTATGTATTTAGTAGGAAAGAAAACCATCAAAATCAGAGTAAAAAGAAAGTGGCTGCATAAATAAAGCAGAACGAAGACGGGAGGAAGAAATATGGAAACGTTTATCTTATCTTTAGACCAGGGAACAACAAGTTCACGTGCTATTTTATTTAATAAAAAAGGGCAGATTGTGCACCTTGCCCAAAGAGAATTTACTCAACATTTCCCAAGCCCAGGCTGGGTGGAGCATAATGCTAATGAAATTTGGGGATCTATTCTTTCTGTTATTGCTACTTGCCTATCCGAATCCGGAATCAAGCCTGTGCAAATTGCTGGTATTGGAATTACTAATCAGCGGGAGACTACTGTCGTTTGGGATAAAACAACTGGAAATCCTGTGTATAACGCCATCGTCTGGCAGTCCCGACAAACAATGGAGATTTGTGAAGATCTGAAATCCAATGGATATGATGAGTTGTTCAGAAGTAAAACCGGATTACTCATTGATGCTTATTTCTCTGGAACCAAGGTGAAGTGGATCTTAGATCATGTAGAAGGGGCTAGAGAAAAAGCTGATAAAGGAGAATTACTATTTGGAACGATTGACACATGGCTGATCTGGAAACTATCAGGTGGAAGAGTCCACGTTACCGATTATTCTAATGCATCGAGGACCTTAATGTATAATATTCACGAATTAAAATGGGATGAGGAACTCCTTAAGATTCTCACTATTCCCCAATCGATGCTGCCAGATGTTCGTGAATCCTCATCTGTTTATGGTTATACGCTTGACGAACACTTCTTTGGTCATGAAATTCCAATCGCTGGTGCGGCTGGTGATCAGCAGGCAGCCTTATTCGGGCAGGCTTGCTTCGAGCAAGGGATGGCCAAAAATACGTATGGAACCGGTTGCTTTATGCTTATGAATACAGGCAATAAAGCTGTACGGTCTGATCATGGTTTACTAACTACAATTGCTTGGGGTTTAAATGGGAAAGTAGAATATGCCTTGGAAGGAAGTATTTTTGTCGCTGGTTCTGCCATCCAATGGCTAAGAGATGGATTGCGAATGTTCAGTGAGGCAAAGGATAGTGAAGCCTATGCATTGCGTGTTGATTCAACAGATGGTGTCTACATAGTTCCTGCTTTCGTTGGTCTTGGAACGCCCTATTGGGATAGTGAGGTTAGGGGAGCTATATTCGGTTTAACTCGTGGAACGACAAAAGAGCATTTTATCCGAGCAACATTGGAATCATTAGCTTATCAGACCAAGGATGTACTAACGGCTATGGAAGCCGATTCTGGGATTTCCTTAAAGACCTTACGTGTTGACGGCGGTGCGGTAAAAAATAACTTTCTCATGAAGTTTCAAAGTGATATTCTAGGAGTTCCTGTTGAACGCCCCGTGGTCAATGAAACCACTGCGCTTGGTGCAGCCTATTTGGCAGGACTCGCAGTAGGTTATTGGGGAAATTTAACAGAAATCTCCACTCAATGGAACCGGGATGAATATTTTGATAGTACCATGCCAGAAGAAAAACGAAACACCTTATACAGCGGATGGAAAAAAGCAATCCATGCCACAATGGCTTATAAATAGGAATGTACAAATAAATCCATGCTATAATGCTTTTAAAATATCAGATGATATGCTAAACTTAAATTAAGTTAATATGTTGGTAGGAGAGTAGGAGAGACCACAATGCATTATGGCTTAAGTCCATAGTGTCCATTGTGGTCTCTTTTTCTTTTTAGCAATCCACTCGAATAGCTACCTTACGTATTTATAGACACTTCATGTTGCTTTCCTAGAGGAGGAATACCCATGGCATTCTCAAGTATAGACAGAAAACAAATCTTAGCAGATTTACAGAAGAAACAAGTAGACGTGTTAATCATTGGTGGAGGTATAACCGGAGCAGGAATTGCTTTAGACGCATCTAGTCGCGGGATGAAAGTTGGCGTTATTGAGATGCAGGATTTTGCGGCTGGGACATCGAGCCGTTCAACCAAACTTGTGCATGGCGGATTGCGCTATTTAAAGCAATTTGAAGTTAAATTGGTTGCAGAGGTAGGAAAAGAACGTGCGATTGTTTATGAAAATGGCCCACATGTAACAACACCGGAATGGATGCTCTTGCCATTGCATAAAGGTGGATCATTCGGGAAATTTAGTACATCCATAGGGCTAAGAGTATACGATCATCTGGCAGATGTTAAAAAAAGTGAACGTAGAAAAATGCTGAATGCCAGAGAAACCTTAACCAAAGAACCCCTACTAAAAAAAGAAGGATTAAAGGGCAGCGGATATTATGTAGAATATCGGACAGATGATGCCCGTCTGACCATTGAAGTGTTAAAAGAAGCAATCCACTATGGTGCGAAAGCAGTAAATTATGCCAAGGTAGAGGAATTAATAAAAAAAGATGGCAAAGTCGTAGGTATTCAGGTTCGAGATCAATTAGACGGAAATCTTTATCATCTATATGCTAAAAAGATTGTCAATGCAGCAGGTCCCTGGGTCGATATTCTACGCGAAAAAGATCATTCCAAAAAAGGAAAGACATTGAAATTAAGTAAAGGGATTCATTTGGTCTTCGATCAAAAACGTTTCCCACTTAAGCAGGCTATTTATTTTGACACACCTGATGGAAGAATGGTGTTTGCTATTCCACGAGATAACAAAACGTATGTGGGTACAACGGATACCTTTTATGAGGGAGATATTGCTCATCCGAAGATGAGTGTAAGTGATAGAACTTATGTGATTAAAGCGATTAACTATATGTTCCCATCTTTAAAAATAACTGATCGAGATGTCGAATCTAGTTGGGCTGGTGTTCGTCCACTCATTCTTGAAGACGGGAAGAAGCCTTCGGAAATCTCACGAAAAGATGAAATTTGGCAATCTGAATCTGGTTTGATTACTATAGCGGGAGGAAAGCTCACCGGTTACCGAAAGATGGCCGAATTGGTTGTGGACCTGGTCGCAAATTTATTGCATGGGGAGGGGCAAGGATCATTCCCCGCTTGCCACACCATGAATATGCCGATTTCTGGTGGGAAAATGGGTGGTTCAGATCAGTTTCCAACTTATATTAAAAAGTACAAACAAGCCGGAACCAAATATGGATTAACTGCTGAACAGTCAGAAAAGCTGGTACGTTTGTACGGTTCGAATATAGAACAGGTGTTCA
>DATFAS010000198.1:0-5830 GCA_035254305.1 Bacillota bacterium | reverse complement strand
GGATAATTGGGCATCATCATTTGATTTGGTTCCATTGGATAATTAGGCATCATCATTTGATTTGGTTCCATTGGATAATTGGGCATCATCATTTGATTTGGTTCCATTGGATAATTGGGCATCATCATTTGATTCGGTGGTAGTACATAACTGGGCATGTGGAAGGGTAAATGATGTGATTCTATCTTCTTATTTGGAATTGAAAGGTGGGAAGATTGTGTTTTCTTCTGTGGTAACGCTAGGTTAGGCGACTCCATCTTCTTGTTTGGCATCACAAGATTTGGCGACTCCATTTTCTTGTTTGGCATCACGAGATTTGGCGACTCCATCTTCTTGTTTGGTATCACAAGATTTGGCGACTCCACCTTCTTGTTTGGCAACGCAAGGTTGGGCGATTCCATTTTCTTATTCGGTATTGCGACGTTTGGCGACTCCATTTTCTTGTTTGGCATCACGAGATTTGGCGACTCCATTTTCTTGTTCGGCGGAGCAATGGGAGGATTAGGAGGCATTTTATGTTTTTTTTCCATACTAACTCATCTCCTTGGGTATTTTGTCTATACAACTTATGTCTCGTGTGACAAATGTGTAACGACGCTTGCCTAGGAGGCGTCCGTTTACGCGCCTATTTTCATCCCTTTATTCCTCATCTCGGACTTTGCGTAGAATCTCTTCTAACATCCGCTGAAAAGAAAAAGAAGCCGTCCAAAAGGGAGGAGCTGCACCCATTCGACTCTCAAATGAACGAATAGATCCTTCCGGAATGGGAAGTAAGGAAAAATTCTCTGAATCCCACATCGCAGCATCCTCATCCTGATTGCCAAAATCTGAGAGGATCACCTCCCAATTAAGGCCTTGAAAGATTAGAAACTGGCTATAATCTGCTTGATAACACTCAACTGCTGCCAGTACGACTGCAATAATATGAGAGCAAAAATCTCCCCTACCATGGCACGAGCAAGTAGCTTCTACACCGTAAAGGGCAAACCCCAACTGATGGGGTTTATTTACTACATCTTCTTGCACCAAAGTCCTTTGGTAAATCTTCATGAGCAATGCAGGATCACGGCTGATTATTTTTTCTAACTCTTTTTGATTTTCTTCAGAGAGATTTCGGGACTTGATTTCTACCTGGTAGGTGTCCATCCCCAACACGAAAGCTTCTAACCTTCCTTTTCGAATCTCTAATTGACGAATATATCCACGCTGCAGATCCATTTTTCCACGCTGCCAAGTATATGTGGGACACTGCCGTTCAAAAAATGAAAGCCATTGCTGTATAAACCATGCAGGTATTTTTTTTCCCATTCTCCCGCCTTCTTCCTCCATTATTCAACTAATTCATTGCGTAACGCTACTAAATCACGCAGTTCATTCGAAGATAACTCTGTCACCCAGTTTTCACCTGTATGTATGATCTCGGATACAAGTTGTTGTTTTCTTTCCATCATCTGATCGATCTTCTCTTCGATTGTACCCATACAAACCATTTTATGAACATGAACTACTTCCTTCTGCCCAATACGGTAGGCTCGATCTGTTGCCTGGTTTTCTACCGCTGGATTCCACCACCTATCGAAGTGAATCACACGGTTCGCGCGAGTGAGGTTAAGGCCCACTCCACCTGCCTTCAATGATAAGAGAAAGATCGGGGACCCTTGACTAGATTGGAATTGATCCACCATTCGATCCCGATGCTCCTTGACAACCCCCCCGTGTAAGAAAGGAATTTCTTTAAGATTTGGAGTTGATAAAGATTTTTTAATAATTTCCCCCATTTTTCTAAATTGGGTAAAGATTAGGATGCGATCACCTTCACTAATCATTTCCTCCACCATCTCTTGTAATCGTGTTAATTTTCCAGATACATGGCCCGTATATTGTCGATCTGGAAGAATAAGTGCGGGATGGCTACAGATTTGCTTAAGTCGTGAGATGGCAGCCAATATAAGCCCTTTTCTTTCAATTCCCTGTAATTTTTCTTCTCTTTGCAGTAATTCTGTGACCACCTGTTCGTAGAGAACTGCTTGTTCCCTTGTAAGATAACAGTATTCCTTTTGCTCAATCTTATCAGGAAGATCACTCACCACAGCGGGGTCATTCTTAGACCGGCGGAGAAAAAATGGTCGAATCAATTTTCTAAGTGAACTCAATCGTTCACTATTTTGGGCTTTTTCAATCGGTTGAACAAATTCTCTGCGAAATGTTTGTAGAGACCCTAAATATCCCCCATTTAAAAATTCAAAAATAGACCATAGCTCCTCTAGTCTGTTCTCAATCGGAGTACCCGTTAGGGCAATACGGTGATCACAAGGAATCGTTCGAATCACTTTCGCTTGAATCGTTGCCGCATTCTTTATATGCTGTGCCTCATCAAGAACGACCCCATCCCAATTCACACGTTGCATCATTAGAAAATCTCTTTGAATAATAGAATAGGTGGTCATGACTATATCAACATGGCCTGTTTGTTTCGTAAACTCCTCAACAGTCAATCGATTGGGACCATGATGAATATAAAATTTCAAGTCTGGAACGAAACGTTCGATTTCCTTCTCCCAATTCCCTAATACTGAGGTTGGACAGATCAGCAGAAAGGGACGATCCACCCAGCCTTTTTCCTTACAATAGGCAAGGTAAGCGAGGAATTGTATCGTCTTCCCTAATCCCATATCATCTGATAAACAAGCTCCCATTCCCCAATGGCGTAGTTGGATGAGCCATGACATCCCGATGCACTGATAGGATCTTAACGTTCCTTGAAAGGTTTCAGGTTGTGCTAGTGGCTCAAACGTATTTTTTGCTTCTACAAGGTCAAGCCACTGACTAACCCACCCTTCACTTTGAAAAGATAGAATAGATACGGGCATGAAGTCACTATCTTCACTCATGGCCTGCAGAAAAAGAGCATCTTTAAGTGTTACTTTTCCTTTCTTTTTTTGCTTTTGTGCCCAAGCCACAGCTTTTTTTAATGAATCATGATCAAGAAGTACCCATTCACCATTCCACTTCGTGAATGGTTTATTGTGTTCATAGATATCCTCTAATTGCTCTATACTCATGTTTTCTTGACCAAGCACAAAGCTCATATCGAAATCGAGTAAGGACTGTAAAGGAATTGAACTACGATAGGTCTTCTCGGAGGCATTAAGTTTGACCTGCATCCCAAGCCTAGCCTTTTTGGACTGAACTAATGACGGGGGTGCCCAAACAGCAAAACCTTTCAGGCGAAGTCTAGGTGCTAAATGACGTAAAAATACATAGGCCTCATTCATAGAGATTGCACAGAAGTATGGTGTATGCTCTGAACGCTCAGCTAGCAATGGATAATCAACACTTGCCTCTGCTAGTTGCCGCATGAATTCATCCCTTAAATGTGTATTTCTTAATTCCGTCCATCCTTTTAACTTCCCATTCACATCCTGCCATATGTACTCGATATACCAAGAATCCTCATCTAAAGCACGTAACCGAAAGCCGAGGTGTCCAATATCGAGGTTCTCACCACTTTTACTACTTACCCAATGAGTGACCTGATCGAATAACTCCCCCCACCGTTTCCCAGTTTCAATAACATATTCTTCGGTACAAAGATGATTGAACCATTCCTCATGTGTATAAAAAGGCCGATACCGTAGAAATTTTGCTAACTCACTACCGCTGTTTAAAGAAAATCGGGTATTAATAACTAATCGTATATAGCTGTCTAGGCAATCTCCTACAAAAGCAGGAACCATCGTTTCGCTTTTTTTCCCATTGATTTCATCTCTGAAGAATCGAATCCATTCATGTAGCTCTTCACGAATTTTCGTTAAACTAAAGTCGATCATCCATTTAGAATAGTAAATATTCCCATCTTGCATCATTCCCGGATAGAAACAGCCTAACTCTGCTACTCGCATGCTCCACTGCATCAGTCTGATCCAAGCTCTTAGCTGCTCTGAAATTTCTACATTCCATTTAAGAATGGTTAGCAGTGTCTCAACCATCTTAATTCGTGGAATCCTCATTTCTCCTTCATGAATAGAAACATCCAAATCTAGAAGTTGTTCACGCCATGTATCCTGAATTTCCAAATCATTCAAGATCCATAAAGAAAAGCCATATTCATCTGTCATTAATTCAGAAATGTAATTCCCTTGTATCATGGTTCTCATCGCCGTTCCATTTTAGGTTCATCCCTAAATTATACCAAAAGGATCACATAAAAGAAAAAGGTGCCCCGAAAAGAATATTTCCTTCTTTTCGTGCACCTAATGATCGCGTTCATACAAAAAAATTTCGCCAACTTTAGTTGAATCTTTTCTTGTAAAATTTAGCTCTGTTAAATGCCTAACCATTGGTTGGTTATCTAGGCTTGTTTGGCAGCTAATATGCCTTGCGTTTGGAAATAATGTAAATAGCTGAGCAATTAATAGCTTAAGAGCCTCTCTTACATAGCCCTTTCCTCGAAATTCTTTAAAAACACAAATAGATGTAATATCAATCGATAATCCATAAAAATCAAATGGCCTTGAAAAAGCTTCCACAAACCCTACATGTTGATCCCCATCATAAATCATATAAAATAAAAAGTCCGGTGGATTCTGAAGCTTCTCTGTTACTTCATGCTGCGGATTGTTATTACTATGAAAAACAATATCCTCTAGCCAGTCACAATGTTCCTCATGCTTCTGTAACGCAGGCTCAATTCGCCAATATTCTAGCATTTTCTCAACTTCACAGGCATAGATTCTTGTCTCTAAGCGGACTCCCAAGCCGATCATCCTTCCTATAAGCTTAAAGGATCAAAATTAGTCGAAACAAGTTTTCTTTTATTATACACAAAAAGCACCACTTCCGCGGTGCTTTTTTTGGCGGATATCAGCTTAAACATAAATTCAAATTTCTGTCTCCGCATAAAGACAACGAGGCTGACACCAAGCCAAAAGGCTAAGCGCCAGCCAAGCAAACCGTTAGAAAAAGACCCTGGCTTAAGCTTAACGATAAGCGATAAAACCTGCCATCTTTTTCTTTAACTGTTCTTTCGTCATATTTCCTGGTTCTAGAAGAGTTGGATCTTGTTTTTCAAGTTTTTGCACTAAACTAATGTAATCATGATACCAGAAGGCGTTGCGGCTACCAAGTACATTTTCTTCGTATACTTTAATTTCTGATCGCTTAGCCATTGCTTGGTTTGATTGAGACATATGATTTAATTCCTCCTAGCAAATATGTACATTCATCCTTATATCTTAACATAACTATTACTTATAACGCCAATATCTAAGATAATTGAAATTTTCAGTTGGAGTTTCTTTCACCACTTGTCCTTTTTCATCAAGCTGCTTCTCATATTCCCGATATTTCTCTACTCGCCAATCTCCATCTGTCAAGGTATCCACTAAGCGCCACTCTAACACCGTATCCTCACGAGGTTTAGGCAATTGATTCAGAGATATGGCTGTCTCAATTACACTATCCACACCGATACGTTTCAAATTAAAATGGCCTGACGGAGCTACTATAAAGAGTAACAAACATATGTTAACAAATAGAACGAAAAGCCCTGTAGCTTGTGCAAGGTTTGAAGAACGCTTTTTTTCCATTTTCCTATTCACCTCAGTACATTGTATGTACAGGCCCTAAGAAAATACCCTAATTACCTTTTATTTCCTGATGACCCCTTCGCCATTGTCTTTTATTATTATCTAAACGAGATTTTCCTTTATGCATACGGTTAAAGGGAAGTTGAAGTACCATTCAAGGGAGAAAAGGAAATGAAAAAATGGGTAAGTCTGTCTTTATTGTTCACGATTACCTTCTTCAGTGCCTCTAGTTATGCAGAATC
>DATFAS010000197.1:0-10222 GCA_035254305.1 Bacillota bacterium | reverse complement strand
TACAAAATAAAAAAGCCCTTTAGAGCTTTTTTATTTTATTTAGCCGTACGGACCTGATTACGCCCATGATGCTTAGCCTCATACAAAGCCATATCTGCTGCATGAAACAAGGTTTCAACTGTTTCTATAGTGGACTCAGCACTCCAAAACGAAACCCCCGAAGATATCGTTACTTGCGGTTTCGTGCTCTTCATAATTTTCATTCTGATTCGTTCCGCTACTTCAATCGCCAATTCTAATTTCACATTAGGCAGATATACCGCCAATTCCTCTCCACCCCAGCGGGCAGCAACATCATTTTTGCGGATGCTAGTTTTAAGAACCTCAGAAACCTGCTTTAAGATTTGATCCCCAACCTTATGTCCATGTGTGTCGTTCACACGTTTAAAGAAATCAATATCCATAAGGATGAGGGAACCACGTGCATCCATATTCAGTGAAACAGTAATATGTTCATTTAAATACTTCCGATTATAAAGTCCTGTAAGTGTATCGGTAATGGCCAATCTTTCCACTTCATTATGAAGGGAGGCATTCGTAATCGCCAAATTCATATGCTGGGCCAAAATTTCAAGAAGCTTAAAATCATCAAATGAAAAGAAGTCTTTTCTTGAATCACAAAGTAAGATAGCCCCTTCCACTTCTGTTCCACTTAACAGTGGAACACCGAGAAGAGATTTATAATCATAATAGAAAGTATCTTCTTCTTCCGTGCAATCTGAAACAATAATCGCTTCCTTACGATTAAAAATTCGTGCTAATTGTCCCAACTTTGCATTCAATTCAACACCTTGATGTTCAGCAACGGTTGCAGCACTTATGAAAAAACGGTCCTTACCAGGTATCCTACGCAAGATAGCACAGTATTCTGCTTTATAAGTCTGAGTAAGTTTCTCTAATACAAAACAAAGGATATCTTTGAGGATCAAACTTTTATTCAATTGTTGTACGATCTCGTTAATGAGCAACAACTCTCGAATTAATTTTTGAGATTGCAAGTATAGCTGGGCGTTCTCAAAAGCATTCCCTGCGATATCTGCAAGTATTGTAATATACTCAATATCCTTCTCATTAATATCTACTTCCTGGTCACTATATAACTCAAGCACACCATATATCCCTTGTTTTCCTCGGAGAGGTGCAGCTAGCGTCAGCTTTCGTAAGGTTGAGTCTGAATTGTCATGGTTATGAACAACTACTTCCCCTTCCATGAAGGCTCTTAAACTAAAGTCTGCTTGACTAACATTAAAATTAAAGGGTTTTACAGGAAGTGTAGTTGAGAAGGAATCATGGGACAACCATAATTCGAATTTCAATTTAGGATACAATACAGAAATATTCCCTACAATCGCATGAAGCACTTCATCTACATCCATAGAGGAATAGATTTTTTTGGTAATTTGAAATAGCATTTCATGCGTTTTGGTATTCTCACATTCAACATCCAAGGATACTTGAAGCCCCATCATAAATCCCTGTATTTGTTCTAAAGTAATTTTTTCATCAGCCTGAATGACCAAATAAAAAATTTCCCCACCTGAACCACGAATAGGTGCAGAAAGAACACTTATCCATTGCGAACTGTCCTCACTAAGCTGCATAGATACAAAAGATGGATCATCCTTTAATTCTACATATGCTTTCGGCAAAGCACAGCAATCCGAGCCTATGATCACTGATTGTATTAGGCTTCCATTGGAATCGAGGAGATAAATCCCTCCGGATTTTGCAATGAATTTATCCTGTTTAATCTTGCCGCCCATTCGAGCAAAAACAGCAGGAAGATCCCCTTGTCCAGTATAGGGGTTAACCTGGTCATTATTCGGATACAAAAAAGGTTTAGGGTTCACGTGCTTCTCCCTCTTTCCCTCGCATTAATCAGATTCATTACCTAAATGAGATGTATCATTAATTGTATGAATGACCCATTGATCCTGCTTATAACTTACATAGTTTAAAGAAGTGTTTTCAAGCTTTGTTTTTCCAGGACCATGTTCCCCTTGACTAAAATAATGCAGCATTGCATTGATAAATCCTCCATGGCTAACAACAACTATATGGTGCTTAGGGTAAATGGAGGTTAACTGTTCTAAGCAAGCAATCCCACGTCGCTGCATTTGCTCTAAGGTTTCTATACCAGTCAGTTGAACCTTCTGGTGATTCTTCTCTGCTCCCCTTTTGGCGACTTCTCCAAAGCTCATACCTTCCCATTGCCCGTAATTTCTCTCTCTTAATTCTGGATAAATAAGAAATGTAGCATGAGGATGAAATTTATTTATTTCCTTTGCGGTTTGAACCGCTCTTGATAAATCACTTGTGCATATAGCATCAATTGGTATATTAGAGAGTCTGTATGCCACCCGTTCCGCTTGGGAAATTCCCTCTTCGTTCAGTGGAATATCTGTATGTCCTTGAATTTTACCTTCTCGATTCCAGTTCGTTTCACCATGCCGGATTAGATAAAAATGTGTTTGCATAAAAAACCCCTAAGAAAATATTACACCTGTTTAAAGTGAAAAGTAATACTTCATTTTATATTTGCTTCTTTTCATTATATTCTATATTTAAATTTCTTACATCTAATTTCTTTTTTTTACCAATCTTCTTTTAAATAAATTTCATCATTTAGACATACTATCAATTATACTGATTAACTTGACTTTGTATATTGTAAGTTTATAATATGGTTTATGTGCATTTTAGGGTAGCAACGATTTTAGGTAAAAACGGTGAACACCCTCACAAGTTTGTCCCCATACGGACTGCGGCTGCTTTTTCGTATGGAGCATGTTGCGGAAATGCTACCGTCCGAATTGCATGTATATAGAACAAACTTAATCATCGGAAGCTAACACCTAAAAATCTGATATTAAAGGAGAATGATTCATGGCCCGTTATACAGGACCTCGTCACAAAATTGCTCGTCGTTTAGGTATTTCTTTAGATGGTACTGGTAAAGATATCAAGCGTAACTATCCTCCAGGACAACACGGTCAAAACCGTCGTAAGCTTAGCGAATACGGTATCCAATTACAAGAAAAGCAAAAGCTTCGCCATATGTATGGCATGAACGAAAAACCTTTCCGTAAGCTTTTCACTCAAGCTACCAAAATGCAAGGCGTTGTTGGTACAAACTTCATGAAGCTTCTTGATTCTCGTTTGGATAATGTAGTATATCGTTTAGGACTAGCAACTACTCGTCCAGCTGCTCGTCAGTTAACTGTTCATGGACACATCCTTGTAAATGGTAAGAAAGTAAACGTTCCTTCTTATCGTCTACAACCTGGTGATGTAATAAGCGTACGTGAAAAGAGCCAAAACCTTCAAATCATCAAGGATTCTCTTGCGGCTCGCACTTACCTTCCAGCTAACCTAAGCTTTAATGAAAATACTTTAGAAGGTACTTTCGTTCGTTTCCCTGAGCGTGAAGAGCTTCCTTCTGAAATCAACGAAACATTAATCGTAGAGTTCTACTCTCGTTAATTAGTACGCTTTGTAAATAGCGTGTACAAAAACCCTAGAAACCTTGATATATCAATGGTTATAGGGTTTTTTGTTTGTTTTATACATTCCTATCCGACAACAAAAAACAGCCCTCATCAGAGAGCTGTTTACCTCTACTCTTATCCCTATCTAAACCAATTTCACCTTAGCAAACTTTCTTTTCCCAACCTGTACAATCATCCCATCTTCCACAGATACCTGTGCTTGTAAATCTTCAACTTTCACTTCGTTAATTTTCACTCCACCTTGCTGAACCATTCTCCGTGCTTCTCCGGTTGATGGGGTAAGTTTAAGTTCAACTAATAATTTAGCAACCCATATTTTTTCGTCTTCCAGAAGCTGTGCAGAAAGCTCTACATCCGCAATATCCGTTGGGAGTGCTCGTTGCTGGAATACCGTCTTAAAATGCTGTTCAGCTTCCTCAGCTGCCTCTGTCCCATGAAACATCGTTACAAATGTTTTGGCTAGACGCATTTTGGCATCTCTTGGGTGAATGGTGCCATTTTCAATTCCCTTACGAAGTTCTTGTAATTCTTCATTACTAATATTGGTGACAAGCTCATAATACTTAAGCATAAGCTCATCTGGAACAGACATCGTCTTCCCGTATATTTCATTCGGTACTTCACTGATCCCAATATAGTTCCCAAGGCTTTTACTCATTTTGTGAACACCATCTAATCCTTCAAGGATCGGCATCATAATGGCAATTTGTTGGTCTTTGGCATATTCCTTTTGTAGTTGGCGACCCATCAAAAGATTAAACTTCTGATCCGTCCCCCCTAGTTCAATATCACTTTCTAAAGCAACGGAATCATATCCTTGCATCAGTGGATAGAAAAATTCATGGAGACTAATCGGCTGTTCTGAGGAATATCTCTTCGAGAAATCATCTCTCTCCAACATCCTTGCTAAGGTAACATTGGCAGCCAGTCGAACAACATCCGCAAAGTTCATAGAAGCTAGCCATGTGCTATTGTAGGAAACCTTGATTTTGCTAACATCCATCACTTTAGCAAATTGCTGTACATAAGTTTGTGCATTTCGCAACACATCCTCTTCTGTAAGCTGTTTACGTGTTTCAGATTTTCCAGTAGGATCACCAATTCTTCCGGTAAAGTCCCCTATCAAAAGTTGAATTTGATGCCCTAGTTCCTGGAATTGCCGAAGCTTGTGAAGAACAACCGTATGCCCTACATGCAGATCAGGTGCGGTTGGATCAAGTCCCAATTTTACCTTTAAAGGAATACCCGTTACAACAGAACGTTCTAATTTTCTTACCAATTCATCTTGAGGTACAATTTCTGCTACACCTCTGCGAATGATATCTAATTGACGAGCTACCTCTTGCTTCTGCTCCTGTGTTAATTCTAACTTTTTCTCCTGTGTCATGAATACCTCACCTCTCTAAATAAGCCTAAAAAAAAGAAAAACATCTTATCCTCTTAGGGACGAGATGTTTGCTCGCGGTACCACCCTAATTGAGGAACAAAAGATGCTTAGATGTTCCTCCACTTCAATAATAGTAACTCCAGGTTGTACTTCTTCTCTATATCCAGGACGGTTTGCACCTTCCACCGACTCTCTTAATGCTCTGTAAAATAGAGAATACTTAAAATACCCTTCTTTGCTACTTATTCATTTATATTAATTAATCATTACCATACATAAGAGAAAAATGCAACTTTTACACTATTATTTTCGTCTTGTGCTATAATATGTAAAGCAATGTGGTTTTTTAGGAGGAATATATGACCATTCAAAATACCAATGAGGACAAGCCTAAAACTTCAAAAGGGCGCAAAATATGGAGGATTCTAAGCATTGTGTTTCAAGTAACTACATTGCTCCTCATTATGGGTGCCGTTTTTAGTGGCGGGGTTGCTTCAGGATATGTCGCCTCACTCGTCAAAGACGATCCTCTACGTTCTTATAACGAAATTAGTGAAAAGATAACCTCCAATTACTTAACTGGATTTGCTTATTTTAACGATAAGACTTTAATCGGCCAACTTCGTACAGAGGAAGATCGCAGGCTTGTTAAGAAAGAAGAAGTCTCCCCCCATTTAGTTAATGCAATTATTGCAACCGAGGATAGACATTTCTATGAACATCGTGGGGTTGATATGGGAGGAATCCTACGTGCTACCGTTCAAGAATTAACCGGTAGCTCAGTCCAGACCGGTGGTAGTACACTTACCCAACAATTGATTAAGCAAACTCTTCTCTCTCCTAAGGTTACTCACGAAAGGAAAGCCAAAGAAATTTTTCTCGCCCTTCGTGTAGAAAGAATGTTTTCGAAGGATCAAATTCTAGAAGCTTACATGAATGAAATGTATTTCGGCCAAAGTGCCAATGGATCAAATATATATGGGGTCCAAGCTGCAGCAAGGGGTATATTTGGTGTAGATGCGAAAGATCTTTCAATCCCACAAGCAGCCTATATCGCCGGTATGCTTCAAGCACCTTCTAGATACATACCATTTAATAAGGATGGACTTATCTCAGGAAAGAAGCGGCAAGAAATTGTTTTAGCGAGAATGAAAGAAAACGGCTACATCACAGAGCAGCAATATCAGGATGGGATGAACTATGATATTGAGGCACATCTAGCCCAAAGTAAACAAGCTGCTTACAGTAAATACCCATTCCTTATGATGGATATTGAAGACCGTGCAGCGAAGGTCCTTGTTGAACAAGATTTAGAAAAAGAAATGAAAACAAGAGATAGTGTTTCGAAGGATGAATATAGACAATTATTAGATAAAAAACGAAAAGAAATTCTTCGTGGTGGTTATCATATCTACACTACCATCGATAAGAAAGTCTATGAAATGATGACAGCCATAGCGGAAGAACCGAAGAATTTCGCACCAAATAAATCCTACAAAGTTAAATTAGGCACTGAAGATAAAGAAATTAAGAATGCACTCGAAGAAGTAGGTGCTACCCTAATTGATAACAAATCAGGAGCCATTCTTGGATTTATTGGTGGTCGAGACTTTAAGATTTCACAAGTCAATCATACCATACGCCCAAGACAGCCCGGTTCAGCTATGAAACCAATCGCTGCCTATGCACCCGCTTTTGAGAAGGGGATTTTACAGCCTGGTTCCGTGATTGATGATGCCCCGATTGGATTAGATAATGGTGCTGGAAATCCACTATTTTATCCATCAAACTGGAATAACAAGTATCAGGGATTAATCACTGCAAGAGAAGCACTAAAAATGTCCTATAATATCCCAGCTATTAAAACCTACCTAAAGGTAGGAATTCCAGAAGCATTGAGTTATGTGGAAAAGATGGGGGTTACAACCATCGTCACTCCAAAGGATAATCCAAGAAATAATGATTTCCAAGCCAAAACAGGAGTAATTGGTGGGTTAACCCAAGGTCTGACTGTCGAGGAAATTACAAATGCCTACACTACGTTTCCTAATCAAGGATCGTTCCTTGATGCTTATATGATCGACCATATTGATAACTCACATGGAGAAAACATTTACCAGCACCAAGTAAAACCACAATCTGTTTTCTCTGAGCAAACATCCTACTTAACGACCGATATGATGAAGACAGTTGTACAAGAAGGTACTGCAGTAGCTCTTCAAAAGATGATAAAAGGCAACCACGAGATTGCTGGTAAAACAGGAACAACAAATGATGACTACGATTCCTGGTTTGTCGGCTATACACCTGAGGCTACTCTCGGGGTCTGGATTGGTTATGATATTCCTTACACCATTACGAAGGCACCCGTACCTCATTCCCTGACCGTATGGGGAAAGATTATGAATGGATTGTTCGATCTATATCCACAGAAGTACCCGAATAATACCAAATTTACAGAACCTGCTGGAATTGTTGAACAGGAAGTATGTAGTGTTTCTGGAAAGCTGCCAACCGAATTATGCCGACAAGCAGGAACCGTTATTTCTGAAGTTTTTAACCAGAAATACGTGCCTACAGAGACCTGTGATGTTCATCAGACAGCGAAGGTTATTAAATATAATGGTAAGTTGTATCTTGCAAAACCAGAAACACCTTCCGATATGATAGAAGAGAAAGTGGCTATTAAATCTTCTGGGCAGTCCTCCATCCAGGATGGTTCGAGTAAGCCATTAGATTCGGATTCTCGTTTACCAGATGCTGTTGACCCTAGAACAGATGACGGAAAAGCACCAAGTAAACCACATAATGTAACTCTTAATGATGGTAAGATAACCTGGAGTGAAAATTCAGAGGCTGATATTGTAGGATATCGGATCTACCGATCCGCACTTGGTGGACCATTCGAAAAGACTGGGGTTACCCACCAAGGCAATGAACCAGCTTTCACACTGCCTGGCCACGGATTATATTATGTGACAGCAGTAGATGTAAGTGGCAAGGAATCTGCACCTGCAGAACCTCTTTCCTTCGGCGGAGAAAAGACGCAGACTAAGTCAAGTGGGAAAGGAAGCAATACCAACACCATTGATCCATTAAATGAATTAATTCCACCTGAAGCCAATCAGGGTGATTCATCTACTAGTTCGAAACCTAAACAGAATAAGAATCAATCTAATAATAGTGATAAACTAACTTCACCTTCTACGAATTAGTCATTCAATGTAAAATTAGTTGCCCCTGTGCAGAGATGGAAAGTTATTAAGAATTTATACTTTCCTATCCGCTTAGAAAAGAGCTTTCGTCTCAGACGAAGCTCTTTTTATGTTATATCAAGTATCTTCTTGGTGAATACTATAAGCTAATTACTTAAAAATAGGTGAGAATTTTGAATGATCAACAGCCGGTAGTTTCGACAAGCTTTTATAAAGGACTGATCAATGGAATAGTTATTAGTATTCCTCTATGGTTAATATTTTACTTTTTGGTTAAGTAAGCAATTTTCTCTAATATAAAAAAGAGAGCTGACACAGAAGTGCCAGCCCTCGTTCTATTAATCTTCCATTGTAGATAGGTCACCAGTTGGCAATCCTAGCTCCCATGCTTTCAACACGCGACGCATAATTTTACCAGAACGGGTCTTTGGTAATTTATCCTTAATTTCAATTTCTCTTGGTGCAGCATGTGCAGCAAGTCCTGTCTTCACGAAGTTACGGATTTCTTCAAGCAATTCATCTGTTGCAACATATCCGTCTCTTAAAGCAATGAATGCTTTAATAATTTCCCCACGAATAGGGTCTGGCTTACCAATAACACCCGCTTCAGCAACAGCTGGGTGTTCCACCAATTTACTTTCGACTTCGAATGGGCCTACCCTTTCTCCTGCAGTCATGATTACATCATCCACACGACCTTGGAACCAGAAGTAACCTTCTTCATCCATATAAGCAGAGTCTCCGGATACATACCATCCATCCAAACGGAAATACTCATCATATTTAATTGGATTATTCCAAATTTTCCGCATCATTGAAGGCCAACCTGTTTTAATTGCTAGATTCCCCATGCGATTCGGAGGAAGTTCATTTCCTTCGTCATCAACAATTGCAGCAACAACCCCAGGAATCGGTTTACCCATGGAACCAGGCTTAATTTCCATAGCAGGATAGTTACAGATTAGTTGTGCTCCTGTTTCAGTCATCCACCAAGTATCATGGATTCGCTTATCGAATACCTTCATACCCCAGTGTACAACTTCAGGATTAAGTGGTTCACCAACACTAAGTACATGTCTTAAGGAAGAAAGATCGAACTGCTTGATCACCTCATCACCAGCACCCATGAGCATTCTGAATGCAGTTGGCGCACTGTACCAAACGGTTACACCGTATTTCTCTATTGTAGAATACCAATCCTGTGGACTAAATCTACCGCCACGGATGACATTCGAGGCTCCATTTAACCATGGTCCGAAGATTCCATAGGATGTACCAGTTACCCAACCTGGATCGGCTGTGCACCAATAGATATCATCTTCTTGAAGGTCAAGAACCCACTTAGCGGTTTGGTAGTGTTGAATCATAGCATTGTGTACATGAAGTACACCTTTTGGTTTCCCAGTAGAACCGGAAGTATAATGAAGAATTAATCCATCTTCACGATCTACCCATTCCATTTCTAATATATCGGAAGCGCTTTCCATTAATTCGTTATAACTAACTTGCCCTTCTACTAATTCAGATACATCTCCAACTAAAATAACATGCTTTAGTGCTGGCAGTTCAGCTACTGGCACACGCTTTAGTAATTCAGGAGTTGTAACAATAGCTACAGCGCCACTATCTTCAAGACGGTCTCTTACTGCCCCTTCCATGAAGGCTTCAAATAATGGTCCAACAATTGTTCCAATCTTAATAGCACCGAGCACTGCTGCGTATAGCTCTGGAGTACGTGGCATGAAGATAAATACACGATCACCTTTTTGGATGCCAAGGCTTCTTAAACCATTGCCGAATTTATCGGATAATTTCTTCAATTCAAGGAATGTATATTTTTCATCACGCTTTGCATCGCTGTAATATAACGCAACTTTATTTTTACGTTCTGTTTCACAATGGCGATCAATTGCCTCATGAGCTAAATTTACTTTTCCAGTTTCATACCAGGAAAATTCCTTCTCGACTTCTTTCCAATCAAAATTCGTATAAGTGTCATCATAGTTGATTAAATTTCTTTTTCCTTCAAACACTGGCAATGTTACCGTTTTCATTTATATCAACTCCCCACTTTTATTTTTTTCTGCCATACTTGGATGCCCGGTGAATCT
>DATFAS010000196.1:0-3702 GCA_035254305.1 Bacillota bacterium | reverse complement strand
ACCAGACTACTTTCTATGATACACTCGCACCGGGAGACCATTTAAAAATTGTCTGGCCATCTGCCCAGGAAATTCTTTGAAAAAGGCACATTTTGGATGCCTCAGATTGTCGAGAAATGGGTATTTTTTCTCGACAATCTTATTATTTGATAAAAAAAAACATAAAAAAAAGGTTCAGTTCTTGTTGATTTGCGCTTCAGGTGCTTCGCTTTCCGGGGGGCGTTAGCCGAGCCTCCTGATATGAACGAAACTGTCAAGGCCCCCACTCCACGACCGGTTTTGTTTTGATTTTAGGCACTCTTAAGAAGAGAAGCTATTTTCGGCTTCTTGTTTTTAGTAAATTATATAGCCATTCTGGCTAGAATAGCTCCTTCTTTAGCTTACTGACCACACCTCACCTCTTGGAATAGCTGTCAAGTGCTCTCCTTGACAGCTATTCCAAGAGGTGAGATATTTTTTTAGCTAAAGATGGAATGATCTTTCCTCCTTTTTCTTTTTAGAATAGAAGGTAAGAACACGGCACGAAGGCAAAAATCTCTACGGCGGTTAACGCTCTGATATTCGTGGGTTTTCACATTTTATCTTTCCGTATAAAGGACTTATCCACTAACTCGGGACGTGCGTTAATCATTTAGATATAGCACAGAGGAGGCACGTGGGTTTTCCTTTCCGGTTTTTTTCTTTGCCTTCGAGCCCTGTTCTCATTTTTCTATTTATCAATCTATGTTACTTCGTACAATACGAATACAAAACCTTTTAAGCTTGAGGGATATCTTCTACTTCTTGCATTACTGCCCAAATGAAACCTGCTAACTCTCGTGCTACTGCTGTAATGGCCTTACTGCTTTCTTTCCCTCTAGATAGTAAGCGAAAATATTTTTTGTGAAGTCGGTTCTGCGCTTTCCACGATATTGCCTGAATCGTTGGCGATTGGCCACTTTGTCGTCTTTGGAGTTCTCCTTTAACAGAGGGTTGATATCGATAACTCCAGGCAGACTCTACTAATAAACGCCGTACATGTCGATTACCTGTTTTGGTTATTTCTCCTTGTCTCCTTTTTTCACCACTCGAATACTCACTAGGAATTAAACCAACATAAGCCATGAATTGCCTTGGTGTGGTAAAACGTCTGAAAGAACCGATTTCCGCTACAATACTTGAAGCTGTAATAAGGGCTATTCCTCTTAATGATTGAAGTGCTTGTATTTTGTGGGCGTGTACACCCTCATTCGCTAAAATTTTAATTTCTTCTTCTAACCTTCGAATACGTTGGGCTAACTCTTTAAGTTGGTGGTAGTATTCCTGGAAGGTTACTCGTAGAGAAGGATATTCAAATTTTAACGTATCTAGCCATCTGAAATACTTGATTGTCCACTTATTTACTCCAGTAGGTGGTTTAATATCATTACGTAGTAAAAATTTACTTAATCGGTGTTTCCCTCTTAGTTCGTCTTCTTTGGCATCTTCCCTACATCTAACAAGATCCCGAAGAGCCTCATCTTCTGGAGTTGGTATATAAATTGAAGTCAACTCACCAGCCCGGTATAAATGAGCTAAGCGAACAGAGTCCCTGCGATCCGTTTTAATCCGTTCTCCAGGTCTTTTAGGAATAAGGGACGGGGCAATCACCGAGCAGTGAATCCCCAGTGTGATGAATAGTCGGTACAATGGGTATCCGGTTGGACCAGCTTCATAACACACACGCAGAGATTCGGGGTTTCCTAATTTTTTTACTAATTTTCTCACTTCTTCTGGAGTATGAGGGATCATTCCCCAGTATCTTGGTTCCTCTCGCCCTTCTTCAGCAATTGCGACAGCTATTTTTTCTTTTGATACGTCTAAACCTACGTATTTTATGGTATCCTTCATAATGACTAGCTCCTTCCGTAATGTAGCTCTGATTTGGTATGTTTTCTACCAGTAAACATTCTAACCAAATTAACCTACGATTTTACGAGTAAGGAGCTAGTTTCGTTCATGATAACTCGGCGCTTAAGCGCCTGCGGGGTCTCCCCAGCCCCGTTCTCCCACAGGAGTCTTCGCGCCTTCCGCTCCAATCAACTTAACTTAGTTTTGTTTAATCCCTGCAACGACAATAGTGAAGCACATGCAATACTACATTTTTCTTATGTTTTACCGATTCATGTGGTGCCACTACTTTTACTTTATTTTTGACCATGATTGGAAAATCAATTGGAGTAGGCATATTTCTTAACATCAGATTTGTTTTCTCAATACCCTTTTAGGGTGATAATAATATAAAATGGCTGGTTACTTAAGTGAAGTAGTTCAATTCTCATGTCATATAATTTGCTATTTAAATATTTATTTCTAAAAGCAGAACTGCTTACCATAAGGTTTGTAGTTTTTTAGATGATTTATTTTTATACACATGAGTTGATTGGAGCGGAGGGCACTTGACTCCTACGGGATGTAGAGGGAAGTGGGAGACCCCACAGGCGGAACGCCGAGGAGGCTCGCATCCCTCCCCGAGGAAAGCAAGTGCCTGGAGCGGAAATCAACGGGCAAGTTTTACTTACCCAAAATAATAAGCTGTCGAAGGGTTTTTCGACAGCCTCAAGGCATGGTTGCTCCATGCCTTTTTATTATGGATGAAATGGTTACTTACTGGAGAATACTAACATCATCAGTTCTGAAGGGAGATTAATTGGATGAAAATGGGTTTAAATGAAAACCAGGATGAACATAATCCAGTAAAAGATGACAAGCCGCCATCAGCATTAATGGAAAAAATCCAACAGCTTGGACAAACAAATGTGCCACAACTATCACCAGATTCAACAATCCACTGCTTAACAATCGTTGGTCAAATTGAAGGACATCTGGCACTTCCGCCACAAAATAAAACAACGAAATATGAACACCTTATTCCGCAGCTTGTGGCCATTGAACAAAACCCAAAAATTGAAGGGGTTTTAATTATCCTAAATACAGTGGGAGGGGATGTAGAAGCAGGGCTTGCGATATCTGAAATGCTCGCAACACTATCTAAACCAACCGTATCCATTGTACTTGGGGGAGGTCATTCCATCGGAGTACCGATTGCCGTTTCAACAAATTACTCATTTATTGCAGAGACAGCAACAATGACCATCCATCCAATTCGGCTAACTGGCCTTGTTATTGGTGTTCCACAAACATTTGAATACTTAGACAAAATGCAGGAGAGGGTCATTAAATTCGTGACAAAGCATTCTAATATTGAAGAAGAAATGTTTAAAGAGTTAATGTTTGCAAAAGGGAATTTAACAAGGGATATTGGGACAAATGTTGTTGGGACAGATGCGGTTAAATATGGCCTGATCGATGAAGTAGGTGGAATTGGTGTTGCAATGAAAAAATTAAACGAGTTGATCGATTTGAAAAAAGAGCAGGACAAAGGGCTGATCCAATGATTTTGTATACGATGATGCCACACGAACTTATTTTTCCAAACGACACTGATGAGTATAAAAAGCAACGTACCATTTTGTATCAAGGAGTCCCCATAATCGTTCAGCAAGTTGATCAAGAATCAGTGGAGGTATTACGAATAATAAGCAGTGATCCTCAGCATTTTTTAGATGAAAGGTACGCTCCCGGAACAAAAATTTCTTTATATAATACGGAGGGTTTGTCCACGTTCTAGTATATTGTTATGGTATAATAAGGAGAGTCAGCCAGGAGCAGCCATCAAAGGCT
>DATFAS010000195.1:0-9320 GCA_035254305.1 Bacillota bacterium | reverse complement strand
CTGTATTCGGACATTACTTAACATTGCCTGAGGCTCAAGTAATGCCACCACCTGACTCATAATGGTCCCTAAATCCTTAATGGTTGATTGTCGAAGGTGCGGCCTCGAAAGAATGAGAAATTCCCCAACGATCAGATTGATGCGATCTAATTCAGATAACATAATCTCAAGATATTTACCATGATCTAACGAAGTTGTCATCATCAGCTGAACAAAGCCGCGTAAGGTTGTGAGGGGATTTCTAATCTCATGAGCAACACCTGCAGCTAGTTGACCTGCCACAGACAACTTTTCTGATTTGAGCAACATCTCTTCTGCTTTCTTACTCTCTGTAATATCTCGGATAAAAGCTGCAAGAGCAACAACATTGCCCGCAGTATCTAACACAGTAGAGAAAGAAAGATTTACATAAATTTCTGATCCATCCTTTCGTAGTCGAACCGTTTCAAAATTTGTTACTTGTTCCTTCTTCCTAACCTTGTTATGAATAATTTGCAAGGAAGGGACTAAATAATGAGGAATACCCGGAAATCTACGCCCAATTAATTCTAGCTTGTCCCACCCAAATAACTGCTCAAAAGCCTGATTAACCTGTAGAAGCCTTCCCTTAAAATCAAAAATACAAATAGCAACCGAGGCATGATTGACAAAAGATTCAAGCTGATTTTTGACTAAATTCAACTGCTCCAAAGACTTTTTCTGTTCTGTAATATCTTTAGCAATGAAAAATAAACTGGTTATTTGATTCCCCGTCAAGATCGGCACGCTTTTTAGTCCCAAATCGATGAAACTTCCGGATTTATGCTTGATCGTCACTTCAAAGTTTAACCGTTCCCCCTTTTTAGCTTTCTCAAAAAACTCTTCAAAGCTAAAAATTTGTTCATTGATAATAAGCATCTTGTAAGACTTGTTTCGTAATTCTTGTAAAGTAAAGCCTGTCACTTCCATTAATTTAGAATTGGCATCAAGCAGTTTCCCTTCTAGATTAAACTCACAAATAAGGGCTGAATTTTTTTCAAAAAGAGAAAAGAGCCTTTGCTCACTTGCTGCCCAATCTCTGTGTTGTGAATAAATAATAAATAAAAAAGGACAGCTAGCGATCATAATGATCCCCGTTTCAATCATCGTTGACATCACTCTATTCGTTATTTGAATAAAAGGTAATAAAGTATGGACAACCATAACAGAAACAATAATCAAAAGAATGAAAAAAATAATCTTAAATAAAGGCCTACTATATCGACTCATATTAAAATCCTTTCACATATTAACCTATATTCTAATATTCGCCCTAGGACTATGTTGATTCCTTTCGCGAATTTTGTCTATTTTTGTAGGAATATCATTTAAGTATGAATCTACGGAGTTTGGGCATATTGTTTGAAAGAATATTTTGTGAAAAACTAGCAAGGAAATGATAAAAAAGTTTATACTGCATTTAAAAGAACCTACCTATTCAGGAAGTTATATCCAGTTCAAAAACTATGTTAACGATATTACTTTAGTCATTTGGGGGAATTCGGACATCGTGAAACAACCTAACAAAAGTTTGAAGCTACTGGCCTTATGTGTCCTAGCTTTAACTTCACTAACATCAAATGCCTATTATGATTCAAACACTAAGCAAACTCTGTTCCGCGTGGGAAGTCTGTTCCCTCAAGAAAAAAACTCACCACCCGTAGCTCAATTCTCAACCGATAAAACACATTACCGAATTGGGGAACCTATAGAATA
The DNA here is from genome assembly GCA_035254305.1 of Bacillota bacterium. Taxonomy (GTDB): domain Bacteria; phylum Bacillota; class Bacilli; order Aneurinibacillales; family RAOX-1; genus DATFAS01. Next base: position 7,586 of record DATFAS010000195.1, on the reverse strand, counting down.
TTTGGATTTAAGTTATGATCCAGAATTAGATGGTATTCATAGCTCATGGGAAGGAAAAGAAAAAGCCTATTTCACTCCCGGAGACCATGTGGTCACGCTCATTGTCAAGGATGATAAAGGAGGAATAAGTAAGCCCTACAGCAAAACAATTAAAGTAGATCAAGAAGTTTTTACATCTCAGGAGCAATATCCATTTTACTTTGGGGCCCTTACAGGTGATCCGAATTCAGTACCTGTAGATCTGGAGGACTTTGAAAAATATCCTATTCTCATGCCAACTGAGAATATACCAAAGAATCGCAAATTAATTGTAAGCAATGACCCGGAAATCTTTGCTGATTACGGTCTACTATACAAGGAACGGATTACCGGAAAGGCCCGCTTGTATGCCACACATGTGAATGGCATGAAGAAGGAAGCCCAAATCTCAGTTCTTGCCACTAATCCTACCCAATCACCTGTTAAAATTCACATTACACATAAGGGAGAAGTAGAACCATCGAAATTTCCTGGATTGTTAGGCAACGAAGCATTGGTACAATGGTTTGCGAATGGAAAAACGAATGAGGATCTTGTCATTAATCCAGGTGAAAGTATCATCTATTATCAATCTCCAGTCCTTACCCCAGAGCAAGGAATTCACATTATTCAAGATATCGAGGTGGAGGGTGGAGTTGTATTTAGCTTTATTTCCGCAGATCCTAAGAAGGAACTTACGATCAGCGAGTTAAAACCATTCCCAAGGAAACGAGATGTTCGCGGTACATATGATACTTCAGAATTTCAATGGATTATTGATGCCAAACAAGCTAAGGGAAAACCATGGAGGCTCGTAATAGGCAACGATAGCCAATGGGTCCCAGGTATCGATGCCTTAAGTGGATCAATGGAAAAGAACGTAGGAAATTACGGGATCTTTTACAATATTACGATCTTTCATCCAGGTAAAGCAGCGATTGCTATTGTTCCTAGAGGTGGATCAGTGAAGGGCCCATTACTCATGAATAACAAAATCACACTTGTACCTAGTTCAGGAGTAGTAACCCCAGGAACGGCTTACATTATCGGGCGAACAACAGGAAATGAAGAACAAATCCAATTTACGACCTGTCCCCCATCAGGCTCTTCGTTACCCTATGATATTTTCTTCTATCCCCTAGATGATCGAAAATAAAAGAGGCCCACTTCATAGAAGTCGGCCCCTTCATTCTTACTTCACAACATAAACCTTCACGGATTGAAGGCCATAGGAGCTTGCTAGCTTGCCTATTCCAGGAATAAAGATATCTATTCGATTCCCTTTGACAGTTCCCCCAATATCTGCAGCCTTTGCGTACATACCGCCCTCTGGAAGCCCTTGGAAAGAATATCCCTGAATGTATAACGTAGACCCGAGTGGGATAACGGATGGGTCAACAGCTACTACTCCAAGTTTTAGTGGATTGCCAAAATAATCAACGGCTCCAAAGCCACCATTCTCAGATGGATCTGCTGTATAAGCAGAAGAAATGACATCAATCACCTTACTATATGCTGGTATAGTAGGTGCCGAAGTCAATCTACTAGATAGATCTGGTAGTTGTATGGTCTGCCCAATCTGAATATTAGCTGGATTAACCTGGTTGTTTACAGCCATTAGAGAATCCAATGATAGTTGATGCGCTTTGGCAATCTTCCAGAAGGTGTCCCCCGTTTGTACTTGATATGTTGCTGCATAGGTCGGTACTGTCATCGCAGTGATCGATAATCCTGCAATAGCAGCTAAAAGCCATTTCTTTGTCTTGCTATTCATTTTTTACAATCGACTCCTTCTTAGAGGCCTACGAGGTTAGCTGTCGGATTCGGGTTTAAGGAGTAACCCTACACTTCGGAAAAGAAGCGATTCACCCCATTCGATCCTTCGGATCAAATAAAAAAATCCCCCGCACTTCCATTCATTTTGTTTAGAAGTTTCGGCCACAATCGAAGCCCAGTGTAGCATGAAATAACAATGGATGGAATCAAACAGATAATGGAAATACAAAAGCAATCAATGGGTCATAAAGGTTTCTATAGCTTTTTTGACCCCTTGATTATTATTACTACTTGTCACAAAATTAGCGATCTTTTTCACATCTTCTGGCGCATTTTCCATAGCTACACCAACCCCTGCAAATTGAATCATATCCATATCGTTATAGTAGTTTCCAATCGCCATTACTTGCTGAGGAGAAATCCCGAGTTGATGGGAAAGATAATGAAGAGTATTTCCTTTGGTGGACTCCTCATGCATCACGTCAATAAAGGTAGGTCCACTTTGAAAGCATTTCACAGGGTACGCTTGAAGTTTGTCAGGTAAGCTATTTATAATCTTGGTAATTTGTTCAGGAACCGCAAATAAAGTGACCTTAAGAATAGGATCGGATAAATCACGTATTCTTTCTAAAACAATTGGGTTTGCCATATATTTCTTATACATTTCAGCTATTTCTTCACTATGTGGTACGGTGTACATTGTTCTCAAAGATGTGGCATCAATATGTGCGCCAGTTCCCTCCAAAATTTCCATTATACCATTAAGGCTCTGAGGAGAAATTTCACGGATTAGAATCGCGGATTTCGTTGGAATATGATACACAACGGCTCCATTATCACTTACCAAATAAGATCCCATTCCAAGATCGGCCGCTAATTTTTTAGTTGGTTCTAGTGCTCTTCCCGTACAGAATACGACATGAACCCCTTCATTCTGTAATCGTAGAAGAAGCTCTCGTGTTTCCAAATCACATTGATAGTTATCATCTAACAACGTCCCATCAAGATCAATCGCAAGCAACTTTATTTTTCTATCCATCTTTCCCACTCCCGTTATTGGCAGATGATTAAGCCTTTGTGTTTACAATTGATCTTACCATAACAACCAGAATTAACGGGGATTTTTCCATTAATTCAACAACAAGATCTAAGCTTTTTCAAGGGACACTATTAGAGAACCCACTTCATGAAAGGAGGGGCCTTATGCTCTCAAAAAAACAGTTGTCCTACCTCCATTCGGTGCTGATGAAGGAAAAGCAGGACCTTATTTCTCGCCTGCAGGCAAATGATCACTTAGGCATTGAGAATGCGATGATTAAGGAATCATTAGGAGAGCTTTCCAACTACGATAACCATCCAGCAGATCATGGTAGTGAATTGTTTGAGCGTGAAAAAGATAATGCTTTAATGGAGCATGCAGAAGAACAATTACAGGATATTAATCATGCTCTGAATGCAATGAAAGAAGGAACCTATGGAGAGTGCAGGGTTTGTGGAGACGATATCCCTTATGAACGCTTAGAAGTCCTTCCTTCAGCCACAACCTGTGTCAAGCATTCCGGTAACCAATTTACTTCCCTGAATCGTCCGGTAGAAGAAGATATTTTAAACCCTCCATTCGGGAAATTTTCCTTTGATGAACAAGATATCACGATGTATGATTCTGAAGATTCTTGGCAGGATGTAGCCAAATATGGAACATCAGATTCTCCCTCCGATATGTTTGATCAGGGAAAATTCGATTACGGAGAAATGTTTATTGAGGCTGACGAACCACTTAACTATGTTGAGCCAATTGAAGAATTCATGGTTGCAGATCTTTATGGAAACTTCGTTGGGATCTCGCCAAATGTTGTGCATGATGCCTATGAGCAAAGATTAGACGATGAAGGCTTAATGTCGCCTATCGGTGGTATCGATGCTGAAACCTTCACTTACGATGAAAAGAATGATTAACACAACATTTACCCTACCTTCTGAATAGGCAGGGTTTTTTTATGTATATTTTTCCCCCTATGGTAGAAAATGCAAGTAAGAGTTATCAGGAAAATAGATTTTTTTGCAGCTTTGGCAAGGAGTGATTAAAGATGAGTTTGAAGACTATCCATAATAAAAGATTAACGAACCAACTTAAAGAAGTTTCTTATTTTACCCTTGCGGGAATTGCCAATACTTTTGCAGACTTTTTTGTATTTAATTTTTTATTACTCCTTTTTCCGACCCAACATTCCCTATTGATCACCGGTTACAGTATGATCGGGTTTTTGATTGCCAATTTACAAAGCTTTTGGATCAATAAGAATTGGACCTTCAAAAAGAATGGAATGAGCAAAGGTTGGGAACAATACACCTCTTTTTTTCTAATCAGCATTGTCAGTCTTGGTATCAATAGTTTAACGTTTTACCTGCTACAGTTTCTTATTCCTGCACACTCAACACCTATTTTAAATATGGAAAAGCTTGTGGCCTCAAGTCTTGGAATTATCTCTAATTTCTTAGGTTATCAAAAAATTGTTTTCCGAGTTAGTGGGGAATTATCCACTATTGCAAATGATGCAGTTTGTTTAAAATCATGTCAGAAGGGATTTTCTCCTGAAATTACACTAGTAATCCCTGCATTTAATGAATCCATACGAATGGACCAAACTCTAAAAACACTCATTACCTTCTCAGCCATGCATAGAGAGTTAGAAATACTGATTGTCGATGATGGAAGCTCAGATGGAACCTCTGAAAATATTGAGAGCATATACCACCATATGCCACACCTCACGCACTATCGATTAAAAGAAAACTGGGGCAAAGGTGGTGCAGTTCGCTTTGGATTAAGTGCTGCCAAAGGCAAATTTGTCTTCTTCTGTGATGCAGATCTTTCTTTTCCTTTAGAGCAATTAGAATGTTTAAGAAACGAGTTAGATCATGCCGATGTAGTGGTAGGAATTCGTAGAAGAGATGGGCAACAGCCGATCAAAAGAAGGATTCAAAGTAGCTTTTTCCGCTTACTAGTTCATAAGCTAAATCTAACCCCTGTTCAGGACACTCAATGTGGATTTAAGGGATTTCACGCCCCTGCACTTGCCAAACTATTACCAGAAACAAAATGTTGTGATTTTACCTTTGATATCGAGCTTCTTGCCTTAGCTAAAAAAAATTCACTATCTATTCGAGAGGCAAATATTCAATGGTTACACCAAGAAGGATCTACCATTCGGTTTACACACATCCTTCAGATGCTATATAGTTTAATGCTGATTCGGATCCGGCTAGATCGATTATTTTCCACTGAATTTTGGTTAGGCTGCACGTTATTTCTATTTGCTCTTTTGGTTCGAATTCCTTATCTCTACAATGTTCCACATTTTATTGACGAATGGGGAGAAGTGCGGCTAGCAGCCCAAATCTCCAGAGGAGAAATATGGCCTTTGCATAATACGGCACATGATATAGGTGCCTTTTATAATTATCTTCTAGCCCTTACCTTTGCCCTGTTTGGGCATCAGCTATTTCTTCCTCGATTGTTTGTCACCTTGTTTAGCGCAGGAACAGTTGTTTTAACCTTCCTAGTAGCAAGGCAATGGACAGGCCTGAAAACTGCTTTTATTGCGGGATTACTATTGGCTACAAATGGGATGCACATTCTTGTTACTCACATGGCTTGGTCCAATGATCTTACTCCCTTTTTTGTCACCTTAGCAATCCTTAACACTATTTATGCCCTAAAGCGTACGAATCGCTATATGTGGGGATATTGTGGTTTCGTTTGGGCTCTGGCCCTACAAACTCATTCGTCTGTTCTTGCTCCATTAATTGGAGCATTCCTTTTCTTGGGGAAAGAAATCAAAATCCGAAATTGGAGAAACGAGCACCGTATTCAATTTTTCGTTGGAGCCTTCCTTATCGGTTATAGTAATATGATTGTTCACAATATCATAAAACCGCTGGACTCTATTTTTTGGATCAGGCATAAGGATTACGCCCTCAATCCTCATCTAACTCCCAGCATTTATTGGTCCAATATGAAAAATATGGGGATTGAGCTTGCGAGAACGCTAGCCAGTGCCTATCCCAATGGAACAGGTATCCTACACACGCTAAGTGTTCTGATGCTGTATCTGTTACTTGGTGGCTTATTGTTCACGCTACCTATTTTACTCCGTAAAAAATACGGAGAGCTCTTACTGTCTATTATTGTAGCCAGCTTCATAATAATCCCGGTGTTTAATAATCGATATGTATTTTTTATCTCTACACGCTATATTGCCTATTTAATCCCCATTTGTTATGTAATTGTTACAATTGGTTTAGATTCTTGCCTTAAGCATTTTCAATCATTATCCATTCGCAAAATGAGGACATTGATTACTGTGTTAGGAGGCCTAATTATCCTTGCACCACTTTATCATTTTTATAGCTACGCTGCCCAATACACTGATGCTGGGGAGGATAATTCAGCTGAATATACGGTGGTCCACCATTTAGTACAGGTGAACTCCAGTCAAGAACCAATCTATGTGGATTTAGGAGGAAAACAAGGGAAAGCCATTGCAGAAATGTTAAGGGTAAAAGGATTAAAGACCCACCTAGTAGGAGAACAACCCGAGGTACAAATGGTAACAGTAAATCAAGGAGAAAAAGAAGCTATTGATTACAGTAAATGGCTTAATGCACTGCAAACAAAGGCACCTAAAGGTTGGTTTACTTTATCTCCTGATCATGTAGGTCCACTCACACAACATTTCCAGATTACCTGGGACAAAACCTTCTATATTACACGATCGAATGGTGAGACTGCGTATTTCATTGGTAGAATTGCATCAGTTGGACTAAAGTGAGCTTGCTTCCTTACTCTACAAATAAATCTGCCTGGATGACCTTCAGAGACATTTCTGGACCGAGTAAGCGGAAGGATTTTAATTCCTCATTAGGCTGTCTCTTTGTAAGATATTCACCATTTTGTGTGATGGCAAAACTAGCTTGACTTAATAGTAAATTTCGTCCAACCCGATAACGCATTCGGTAATCCTGATGAATATTAAGCAGGTGTTCAACCGTTGGTAGAATATCCACCTGCCCCCCTAATTCCTTTACTTCCTTTCCTTTCAGGGAAGGATGATAAATGATAAGTGGGACAATTTTATTATTTTTGATCCACTGTAACCCAGAATTATCAACATCCTTGGAATAGTATTTGTTCACACCCTCATGGTCACCATAGATGACAAGTACCGTATCCTTGTCTAAACCTAATTTATGGAATTTATCCAAAAAATCTCCAAAAACATGATCGACATAATGAACAGTTTGAAGGTAATCTCTCACCCGCTGATTGGAGATCCCTTTACGCAACTCTTTATTTTGCATAGACGTAGGCAAGTAATACGGAACATGGTTGGTTAGCGTAATCAAATAGGCAAAGAAAGGCTTCGGAAGAGTACGAATTCTCTCAAGGGCCTGTGGAAACATCTCCCCATCGGCTAACCCAAGCCCAATTTTTTCTTTAAGTTGAAAGGAAGAGATCGGATAGATTTGTTTAAACCCATACTTAGGAAGCATAACCCCCATATTCATGAAGGCTTTTTCCATTCCAACAAATGCAGCAGTTGTATATCCATTGTCGGAAAGCTCATGAGGAAAAGAATAATAATGATTAGTTGGATAGCGTAAACTAACGATTCCTTGTGGTAGTGGATACAAGGAATTAAACAAGATAAACTCGGCATCTGCCGAATTCCCTTCTCCCACCTGCTCCTTAATATTAGAAAAATAGAGACTGTGCCTAAGCAGCCGATTTA